>DATGWU010000026.1:0-8260 GCA_035299345.1 Rhizobium sp. | reverse complement strand
GTGGTATTCCGCATACGATGTCGCAATTGCCGATCCCGGCGCCGCAAAGGCTCCGGGATCGTTCTTTTCGGTGTGCATATTTTCGCGGGAACGAAAATTGCCGCCGGACCGGGCGGACCGGCTTACGTCGCGCATTCGTTTGGCCTATAGCTTCAAGGGCAGGCGCGACCGATGTCCGGGCGCCGTGTCGACCAAACCGAGGGACAAGAGATGTTCAAACGCCTTTCGCTTTCCGCCACCTTCCTCGCCGCCGCTGCGGCCCCGGCCTTCGCACACCTCGATCCGACCGAACACGGCTCGCTGATGTCGGGCGTGTCTCACCCGCTGAGCGGTGCCGATCACGTGCTGGCGATGGTTGCCGTCGGCCTCTGGGCATCGCAGATCGGCGGCCGGGCGCTCTTCGCCGTTCCCGCAGCCTTCGTGACCACGATGGCCGTCGGCTTCCTGCTTGCGGTTTCCGGCTTCGGCCTGCCCTTCGTCGAGCCGGCTGTGCTCGCCTCAGTCATCGGCCTCGGCCTGCTGGTCGCAACCGCCGTCCGCCTTCCGACCGCGGCATCGGCCGCGATCGTCGGCATCTTCGCCCTCTTCCACGGCCACGCACATGGCGGTGAACTCGGTGCCGCCGGCGCCGTCCAGTTCGGCCTCGGCTTCCTCCTCTCCACCGCGCTCCTGCACGCAGCCGGTATCGGGCTCGGCGTCTCCCTCTCCCGCATGGGAACGATCGCCACCCGCGTTCTCGGCGCGGCGACCGCGCTCGGCGGCGCTGCCCTCATCTTCGGTTGATCCGACACGGGCGGCGGAAGCCGCCCTCTCTTCCAACCGCCGCGAAGGCCGGGGTCGCCCGGGAACCTTCGCGGCGGTTTTGCGTTTGGGCAGGCCGGCAGCGCCGCAGCGAGGGAGAACACCTGCCGAAACATGAGTAAAATATTCTCATTTGCTGATGTAATTCGCGCTTTTCTCTCCTCCCAACGCTTTCCCCATCTGACATTAAAACGCCATTCGAAGAGTGACCCGAAAGGAAGACACGATGAACTGGCTCAAGACGATCGCCGCGGCGGCAGCGCTGCAAACCCTGACCTTCGCCCCGGTTCTCGCGGGCGAGAACCTCGACCAGATCAAGTCGGCCGGCGTCTTCAAGATTGGTACCGAAGGCACCTATGCGCCCTTCACCTTCCATGATGCCGAGAACAAGCTTGTCGGCTTCGACGTCGAGATCGGTGAAGCCGTGGCCGGCAAACTCGGCGTGAAGGCGGAATTCGTCGAAGGCAAGTGGGACGGTCTGATCGCCGGCCTCGACGCCAACCGCTACGACGCCGTCATCAACCAGGTCGGCATCACCGAGGCACGCAAGCAGAAATACGATTTCTCCGATCCCTACATCGCCTCCAAGGCCGTGCTGATCGTCAAGGAGGACAATGCCGACATCAAGGGCTTCGAGGACCTCAAGGGCAAGAAGTCGGCCCAGTCGCTCACCAGCAATTTCGGCAAGCTCGCCGAGGAGGCCGGTGCCGAACTCGTCGGCACCGACGGCTTCGACCAGTCGATCCAGCTCGTGCTGACCGGCCGCGCCGACGCCACCATCAACGACAGCCTCTCCTTCCTCGACTTCAAGAAGCAGAAGCCGAATGCACCGGTGAAGGTCGTCGCCGAAAAGGCCGATGCCGATTATTCCGGCATCATCGTCCGCAAGGGCGATCCGGAACTGGTCGCCGCGATCAACAAGGCGCTCGCGGACATCAAGGCCGACGGCACCTACCAGAAGATCTCGGAAAAGTATTTCGGCGCCGACGTTTCGAAGTAAGTAACTGGCGTCCCATTCCCCGCCCGCGGGGAGAGGGCAAGGGTGAGGGGCATGGCACGCCGGTCTCGCCGGTGCAGACGTTTGCGAATTTGCCGCCGTTCTGCACGTTTTCGCCCCTCATCCGCCTGCCGGCACCTTCTCCCCGTGAGGACGGGGAGAAGGGACAAGCGGCACCGACCCACCTTCCCCGTTCGGTCGAAAGGACTATCTAGTCTGGACGATCCACAAGGACGACACCATGCCGCACTGGCTGCAATTGATGACCGATTCGCTCCCGACCCTGCTTTGGGCCGGGGTGAAGTTCACCATTCCGCTGACGCTTCTCTCCTTCGTCCTCGGGCTGTCGCTCGGCCTCGTCACGGCCGTGACAAGGCTCTTCGCGCCGAAGCCGCTGGTGCTCGTCGCCCGCTTCTACGTCTGGGTGATCCGCGGCACGCCGCTCCTGGTGCAGCTCTTCGTCATCTTCTACGGCCTGCCGAGCATCGGCATCCTGCTCGACGCCTTCCCCGCCGCGCTGATCGGCTTCACGCTGAACGTCGGCGCCTACACCTCCGAAATCATTCGCGCGGCCATCGCCTCCGTAGCCAAGGGACAGTGGGAAGCCGCCTACTCAACCGGCATGACCTGGAGCCAGGCCATGCGCCGCACGATCCTGCCGCAGGCGGGCCGGGTTGCGGTGCCGCCGCTTTCCAACACCTTCATTTCGCTGGTCAAGGATACCTCGCTCGCCGCCGCGATCACCGTGCCCGAACTCTTCCAGTCGGCGCAGCGCATCGTCGCCACGACATATGAGCCACTGATCCTCTACGTGGAAGCCGCCTTCATCTACCTCGCCATGAGCTCGGTTCTCTCGGCGCTGCAATCGCGTCTCGAGGTCCGTTTCGGCCGCTACGGCGGCATGCTGGAGGCCAACCGATGATCGAACTGTCCCACATCGTGAAGCGCTTCGGCGAGGCCGTGATCCTCAATGACATCTCGCTCACCTTTCCGGAAGGCAGCGTGACGGCGCTCGTCGGCCCGTCCGGCAGCGGCAAGAGCACGCTGCTCCGGTCGATCAACCTTCTCGAACTCCCGACCTCCGGCTCCGTCCAGGTCGGTGACGACCGGGTCGAGTTCGCGCCGGACCGCAAGGCGCCCTGGACAGCGATCCAGAAGATCCGCTGCGAAACCGGCATGGTCTTCCAGAACTTCCAGCTCTTCCCGCACCGGACGGCCATCGAGAACGTCATGGAGGGCCTTCTCGTCGTCCAGAAATGGTCTCGCGAGAAGGCGCGCGCCCGCGCCGTCGAACTGCTGACCAAGGTCGGCATGGCGCACAAGGCGGATGCCTGGCCCGCAAATCTCTCCGGCGGTCAGCAGCAGCGCGTGGCGATCGCCCGCGCGCTCGCCCCCTCCCCCAAGGTTCTTCTCTGCGACGAGCCGACATCGGCACTCGATCCGGAACTCGCGGGCGAGGTCGTGGACGTCCTGAGCAAGCTCGCGAGCGAAGGTACGACCATGGTGATGGCGACACATGATCTGCGGCTCGCCTCGCGCATCGCCAATCAGGTGGCCTTCCTCGACGCCGGCCAGGTGGTGGAAAAGGGGAGCGCCGACCAGATCTTCCGCGATCCGCAACGCGAACGCACCCGCCGCTTCGTCTCCTCGATCAGCGCCGCGCAGACGCTCTGATCGGCGACGCCGCCACCCGGTCCCCGGTCACGACTGCGGGCGTGTCGGCTTGCCGCCCGCGGCCAGCAACTTGTCGATGTCCCCGACCGAGACGGGTTCCGAAAACAGGAAACCCTGCAGCTCGTCGCAGCCGATCTCGGTCAGGAATGCGCTCTGTTCCGGCGTCTGCACACCCTCGGCGGTCGTCTTCAATCCCCTGGCATGCGCCATGTCCACGATCGCCTGTACGATCGCTTCGTCGCCGCGCGACTGGCCGAGGCCATCGATGAACGACTTGTCGATCTTAATATGATCGACCTCGGTGTCGTGCAGGCGCCCGAAGGTGGAGAAACCGGTGCCGAAATCGTCGAGGGCGATGGCGACGCCGAGCTCGCGAAGAGCCTGTATGTTGGCGACACAGGTGGAGGTGCTGTCCATCCACGCCGTTTCGGTGATTTCGAGCTCCAGTCGATGCGGATCGAGGCCGGACGCCTCAAGGATCGACCTGACCTCCGACGCGAAGGCCGGGGTCCGCCACTGGATCGGCGAGACGTTGACCGCCACGCTGCCGATCTGCCATTTCGCCGCCGCCCTACAGGCCTCCTCGAGAACATGGCGCCCGAGGGCCTTAATGAGGCCGGTCTCTTCGGCAATCGGGATAAAGAAGGTCGGCGAAAGCCAGCCCCGCGCCGGATGATACCACCGCACCAGCGCCTCGACGCTGATCAGGTCGCCGGTCAGCGCCCGGTATTTCGGCTGGTAGAGAACCTCGAACTGGCCGGGTCTTTCGAGCGCGGCGTGCAGGTCTCGCTCGATCTCCGCCCGCTCCCTGATGATGACGTCCATGTGGACGCCGAAGGCGGTGAAACGCCCGCGTCCGCTCGCCTTGGCATTGTAGAGCGCGACGTCCGCCTTTCGGGTGAGCTCGCCTCGGTCGGCGCCATGGAGAGGCGAATAGGCGGCACCGACCGAGACACCGGCGAAGGTGGTCTTGCCCTCGACGACGAAGGGCTCGGCGATCGAGGCGACGATCTTCGAACTCAGCGCCTCGACCTCGGACACCTCCGCGAAAGGCACGAAGATGTTGAACTCGTCGCCACCGACGCGACAGAAATGGGCGTTCCGCGGCAACAGATCCCCGATCCGCTTCGCCACGTCGCGAATGACGCTGTCGCCGGCACCGTGTCCCAGCGTGTCGTTGATCTGCTTGAAGCGGTCGAGGTCGAGGTAGAGCACGGCGATCTGCGGCACGACGCCCCTTGCCGGCGTCAGCGCGGCATCCAGCTCGCGCTCGAAGGCGGAGCGGTTGAGGAGCCCCGTCAGCGCATCGTGATTGGCGAGAAAGCGGATACGCTCCTCCTGCGCACGGTTCACCTTGAGGCGCCGGTAAAAGGCGAAAAGAAAGAGCGCAAGCGTGACGACCAGCAACACCAGTGCGCCGACGAGCGCCGGCGACATCGAGACGAGGAATGCCGATCCCGGGCGATAGGGAAGCCAGCTGAAGTAGCCGACGACCTGGCCGCTGTCGGCAACGATCGGCAGCTCCGCCGTGCCCGGCAGCCTCTGCGACACCGGCGAGAAGAAGAGACCGTCGAAACCGTATTCCCTCGAAAGCTCCTGCAGGAAGTCGCTGTCGAGATATTTCACTGCGACGTGGAGATACTCGTCCCCCGGCACCTGCTCTATTTCACCGCTGTCGGAAACCACCGGCTTGATGCTGACGATCGCCGGATGCTCGCCTATCCTGCTGAAATCGCTGACACCCGGAGAGAGGACGCGATCGCTCACCTGGCTCTTGTCCTGCCTGCGCAGGATATCGCGCAGGCGCGAAGCCATCGGCTCGGCGACGGAGCGGAAGCGCTCGAACGTGTCCGCACCGCCGATTTCGCCGTCGGCATAGGCGTAGATCGGCCGATCGGTCGCATCGAGGACGAACGCCGCATCGTGGCCGAAATACGTGATCATCCAGCTGCCGAGATTGCCGTCGATCCACTCGTCGCGTTCCGGGCTCGGCGGCTCACGCACCTTCTCCACGGCCTCGTCCCAGACCGTCGAGCTTTCCTGGTCATGGGCGACCTGCGAACGCAACTGGCCGATGACGTGTTCGGCGATCTGGACCTGACGGGCCTCCGACTGAGTATCGATGACCCGGGTGGCCCAGGTGAGGAAGACCTGCGCGGCGACGACGAGTGCGATGACGCCACCGACGGTGAGAAGGACCATCTTGAGCGGAAAAATCGCGGCCCTGCGACGGTTGGCGCCTTGTTCCATGCCTATACCTCCCTGACCCTCCAGCCATCGCACGGCAGGCGTTAACGGGCAGCTTCCCTTCACAGTTCACAAAGTACTAATGAAAGGTCGGGCGGAAAGAGGGCCGTTCGCTCCGCAGGCCTCGACACGATTCACAAAGGTCAGCCGCCGCTCGCGGCGACGCTCCGCCCGCGGATCAACCGCGGCCGCGATAGGTCGGAACGCCCTGGTCGGGAAGCCATACACCAGCGGGCGCCTCGCCCGTCTGCCAGAACACGTCGATCGGGATGCCGCCGCGCGGATACCAGTAGGCGCCGATCCGGAGCCATTTCGGATCGAGGAGGTCGATGATCCGTCTGGCGATGTAGATCGAGCAATCCTCGTGGAAGGCGCCGTGGTTGCGGAAGGAAAAGAGGAAGAGCTTCAGCGACTTCGATTCCACCAGCCAGTCGCCGGGAATGTAGTCGATGACGATATGGGCGAAATCCGGCTGGCCCGTCATCGGGCAGAGCGAGGTGAACTCGGGCGCGGTGAAGCGCACGACATAGTCGGTCCCAGCATTGCCGTTCGGCACGCGTTCGAGGACTGCGGATTCGGGCGTCGTGGGCGCCTCGACGGACTGGCCGAGCTGGGTCAGGCCGGAGACGTCGGTCTTGCTCATCATGAACTCCTTCAGATTTCGACGCCGTTGCCGTGCGCCATTTCGTTCTCCGGCTCGACATGGATCGTGACACGGGTGCCGGGCAAGGCCTTGTGCAAGGCCATTTCCAGCCGGTCGCAGATCACATGGGCATCCCCCACGGTCATCTTGGCGGGCACCACCAGGTCGAAGGCGACGAAGGTGGCTGCACCGGCGCGACGTGAGCGGAGATAATGCACTCCGAGCGAGCCCTCGCAATTCTCCTTGATCGCCTGCTTGATCGCCTCTTCTTCCTCAGGCTCGACCGCCTGGTCCATGAGGCCGGCAACGGAATGCGAGATCACCTTCCAGCCCTGGAAGATGATGTTGAGCGCGACGAGGATGGCAAGCAGCGGATCGAGGATCGCGTAGCCGGTGACTATGGCAAGCACAAGGCCGATCAGCACGCCGCCCGACGTCACGACGTCGGAGAGCACGTGATGGCCGTCCGCCTGCAAGGCCGGGGAACGATGCGTCTTGCCGACACGAATGAGGGTCAGGGCCCAGGCGCCGTTGATCGCACCCGCAAGCGAGTTGATCGCAAGACCGAGCACCGGCGCCTCGAGAAGCTTCGGATTGGGGAGAGCACCGACCGCTTCCTGAAGGATGAGCAGCGCCGCGACGACGATCAACACGCCTTCGAGAACGGCGGAAAAATACTCCGCCTTGTGGTGACCGTAGGGATGGCTCGAATCCGCCGGCTTCTGGGCGTAGCGGATGACGAAGAATGCGACGACCGCCGCCACCACGTTGACCGTCGATTCAAGCCCGTCGGAGAGCAGCGCCACCGACCCCGTCACCTTCCAGGCGACGAGCTTCAGCGCCATCACCCCTATGGAAAGGGGAATGCCCCAGAAGGCCAGGCGCCTTACCAGACCGTTGCTCTCTGTCGTCATCTTCCCGCCGCCCCTGCACTTGCAAGCGAATTGCATTCGCTACTTCCACAACGACGAAACCGCCCACGGATGGTGGACGGTTTCGCAATCAGGTCTCTAGGACGAATAGCGGTACGGGGTCAAGCGTCCGCCGCCCTCACGCCGCCTTCTCCTTTGCCCGCCGTGCGAGATGCGCGACCACGTTCTCGATCATCCGCATGCCGGCGTCCTGACCGAGCGTCATGATCGATTCCGGGTGGAACTGGACCGCGGCCACCGGTTCCTTGGTGTGCTCGATGCCCATGATCGTGCCGTCCTCGCTCTCCGCCGTGATCATGAAGTCACGGTCGAGCGTCGCCGGATCGGCGAAGATCGAGTGGTAGCGGCCGACGGTCACTTCCTTGGCGAGGCCGGAGAACACGATGCCGGGTTCCAGAACGCGGATGCGCGAGGGCTTGCCGTGCATCGGGATCGCGAGCTGGCGCAGCTCCCCGCCATAGGCTTCGGCGAGCGCCTGCAGGCCGAGGCAGACGCCGAAGATCGGCAATTGTCGCGCCCGCGCCTTCTTGATGGTCGCCTTGCAGTCGAAGTCCTTCGGGGTGCCCGGTCCGGGCGAAAGCACGACCAGGTCCGGATTGATGCGATCGAAGACCTCGTCGGCGACCGGCGTGCGCACGGTCGTCACGGTGGCGCCGGTCTGGCGGAAGTAGTTGGCGAGCGTGTGGACGAAGCTGTCTTCGTGATCGACGAGCAGGATGTTCACGCCCTTGCCGACGGCGGCGACACCGCGCTTCGACTTCTCGTCGTTTCCGGATTTCGCATCGCGAATGGCAGAAATCATGGCGGATGCCTTCAGTTCGGTTTCGGCTTCTTCCTCTTCCGGAATGGAATCGTTGAGCAGCGTCGCGCCGGCGCGCACCTCGGCGATCCCATCCTTGATCCGCACGGTCCGGAGCGTCAAGCCGGTGTTCATGTCGCCGTTGAAGCCGACCATGCCGACCGCCC
>DATGWU010000025.1:0-5668 GCA_035299345.1 Rhizobium sp. | reverse complement strand
CCGAAGTTCAGAAGGCGACCGACGAGGCGGTGAAGGAAATCGACGGCGCCCTGGCCGCCAAGGAAAAGGAAATCATGCAGGTCTGAGGGCGCCGGGCGCGTCCCTGTCGTCCTGCCGAACGGAGAACCGGATCGAACATGTCCACATCCGAGAGCCGCGCTGCCCCGCAGCATGTTGCGATCATCATGGATGGCAACGGCCGCTGGGCAAACGCACGCGGTCTGCCGCGGGCGGTCGGCCACCGCAAGGGGGTCGAGGCGGTCCGGGAGGTCGTTCAAGCGGCCGCCGATGCGGAGATCAAGTATCTGACGCTCTTCGCCTTTTCCTCGGAGAACTGGCGGCGTCCGCAGGCCGAGGTCAATGATCTGTTCGGGCTTCTGAAGACCTTCGTCCAGCGCGACCTTGCGGAACTTCATCGCAAGGGCGTCCGCATCCGGGTGATCGGCGACCGCGTGCACCTGCGCGACGACATCCGCCTGCTCCTCCTCGAGGCGGAAGAGACGACGCGCGCCAATGGTGCGCTGACCTTGATCATCGCGTTCAACTACGGCTCCCGCGACGAGATCGCGCGAGCCTGCGCGGGCATCGCCGCGGACGTCCAGGCCGGGCGGATGCAGCCTTCGGAGATCGATGCCCAGATGATCAACGACAGGCTGGATACCGCCGGCATTCCGGATCCGGACCTCGTCATCCGCACCAGCGGCGAGGAGCGGCTCTCCAATTTCCTGCTTTGGCAGGCGGCCTATGCGGAACTGATGTTCGTGCCGGAATACTGGCCCGATTTCACTCGTGAAATCTTCTTTTCGGCACTCGATCGCTATGCGGCGCGCGACCGGCGATTTGGCGGGTTGTCGGCCACGCCCGTGGCTGTGAGCTCGTAACGATGGCCCGTGAACTCCATCTCCGTATCTATTCGGCAATCGTGCTGGCCGCGGTCGTGCTTGCGGCGACCTGGTTCGGCGGCCTGGCCTTTCGCGTCGTCGCCTCGGTGATCGGCCTGCTCGTCTATTACGAATGGTCGACGATCACGCGGCTCGCGGAAAAGAGCGTCCGCGGCAACGCCTGGGGATGGTTTTCCATCCTGGCGGTGTCCGCGACGCTGCTGCTGACCTCGGGCGAGATGACGGTTCCGCTCTTCGCCGGCCTGGTGCTGACGGCGGCACTGCCGGCGATCGCGGGGCGCTGGAGCTGGTGGCAGGCCGGCGGCATCTTCTATGCCGGCCTGAGCGCGATATCGCTGGCGGCGATCCGCGGTGAGGATTCGCTCGGCTTCACAGCCATGCTCTTCGTCTTCGCGGTCGTCTGGGGTACGGATATTCTCGCCTATTTCGTCGGCCGGGCGCTCGGTGGACCGAAGCTCGCGCCCAAGATATCACCCGGCAAGACGTGGTCCGGCGCCGTCGGCGGTACGGTTGCGGGTGTTGCCGGCGGAATTGCCGTGGCGCTCGCCTATTTCCAGAGCGTCGCGCTGTGGGTGCCGGCCGTCGCCTTCGCGCTCTCGGTGTCGAGCCAGATCGGGGATCTCTTCGAGTCCTTCATAAAACGCCGCTTCGGCGTGAAGGACTCGGGCCGGATCATTCCGGGACACGGCGGCATCATGGACCGCGTCGACGGACTTGTTTTTGCCTGTTTTTCGGCATTCCTTCTGGCTGTCGGCTATTCGGCCGTCACCGGCGCCGGAATAGACTCGCTCGGCGGCTTCCTGCTCGGCCTCTGACGCAAACCATCAAAGGGAGCGGAAATGGATCAGATCACGGCGTTTTTCGGGTTCCTCACGGGCTATATCCTGCCCTATGTGATCATCCTGTCGCTGCTCGTCTTCGTGCATGAAATGGGGCACTATCTCGCCGGGCGCTGGTCCGGCATCCGCATTCTCGCCTTTTCCGTCGGCTTCGGGCCGGAACTCGTAGGCTATACCGACAAGCACGGTACGCGCTGGAAGATTTCCGCGATCCCGCTCGGCGGCTATGTCCGGTTCTTCGGCGATGCGGATGCGGCAAGCCGTCCGGGCGGAGAGCTGGAAGGCCTGAGCCCGGCGGAGCGCGAACAGACGCTCGCCGGTGCGCGGCTGTGGAAGCGTGCGATTACCGTCGCCGCCGGCCCGATCGCCAATTTCGTACTCGCGATCGTGATCTTCGCGGCGATCTTCGGTGCCTACGGCAAGCCGGTGGCCGACCCGGTGGTCGCCGAGGTCAAGGCGGAGAGCGCGGCCGAGGCGGCGGGTGTCAAGCCTGGCGACCTGTTGATCGCGCTCGACGGCTCCAATGTGGAGACGTTCGACGATGTCGTCCGTTACATCACCATGCGGCCGGAAATCCCCGTCGTCGTGACCGTCAAGCGGGGTGAGAGCCTCCTCGATCTCGAGATGGTGCCGCGCCGGACGGTGACCACCGATCGCTTCGGCAACACGATGGAAGTCGGCCAGATCGGCATCGTCACCAACAAGGACAGCGGCAATTTCCGCATCGAACCGCTGTCGCCGCTGCAGGCGGTGGGCGAGGGCTTCCGCCAGACCTGGCACATCGTCACCGGAACAGTCGACTATATCGGAAACATGTTCGCAGGGCGGATGAATGCCGACCAGCTCGGCGGGCCGGTCCGGGTGGTACAGGCGTCCGGCCAGATGGCCACTCTCGGCGTTCTGGCTCTGCTCAATCTCGCGGCCGTGTTGTCCGTTTCTCTTGGACTATTGAATTTGATGCCAGTTCCGGTCCTTGACGGAGGCCATCTGGTGCTCTACGCGCTTGAGGCCCTGCGCGGGAAACCGGTCGGGGCGGCGGCCCAGGAAATTGCCTTCCGGATCGGTTTGGCGATGATCCTGTCACTGATGGTTTTCGCGACGTGGAATGACATCAGCCGACTGATCGGATGAGGGCCGTCTTGAAAGGTGCGATACGATTTGTTTACGATGATTCAAACTCGTAGTGGCGATTGGGTCACGGATTCAAACGAAGTAAATAGAAATTAACGTCCACACTTGCTTGTAGGGTAAAACCCGTTAAAACCACTCACGGGCCGGAGTCGGCATACGGCTGCGGGACATTGGGAAGAAGGTTGGAAATACACATGAAGGCTGGTTCAAAGTTTTTGAACGCAGTATCGGCGGTCGCATTGTCTGCTGGTGTTGTTTCATCTGGCGCAGGTATCGCCTTTCTCGCATCGGCGGTCGTTGCCGAAGCGGCGGTCATTCAGCGTATCGATGTCCGGGGTGCCCAGCGTGTCGGTGTCGAAGCCGTGCGTTCCAACATCACCATCAAGCCCGGCAAGAGCTTCTCGAATGCGGATATCGACGAGTCCGTGAAGCGTCTTTACGAGACCGGCTTCTTCTCCGACGTGCGGGTTTCCGTTTCTGGCGGCACGCTCGTGGTTTCCGTCGTGGAAAACAAGCTGGTCAATCAGGTGGTCTTCAACGGCAATCGAAAGATCAAGGACGACAAGCTGCAGACGGTCGTGCAGACCCAGTCTCTCGGTCCCTACAGCGAGAGCCTGATCGCCGCCGACATCGAGCGTATCAAGGAAGCCTATTCCGCGATTGGCCGCAGCGACGTCGAAGTGACTACCCAGGTTGCCGAAGTCGGTGACGGTCGCGTCAATCTTGCCTTCGTGATCAACGAGGGCGAGCGCACCAAGATTTCGCAGATCAATTTCGTGGGCAACCAGGCCTACAGCGACGGCCGCCTTGCGGCGGTCATCCAGACGAAGCGTTCGAACATGCTGTCGTTCCTGACGCGTCGCGACGTCTACAACGAGGACAAGCTGCGCGCCGACGAAGAAGCGCTGCGCCAGTTCTACTACAATCACGGCTATGCCGACTTCCGCGTCGTCTCCTCGGATGTGTCTCTGAACGAGGCAGGCAACGAGTACACGATCACGCTGACGGTCGAAGAAGGCGAGCGCTACAAGTTCGGCGACATCAGTGTCGAATCGACCGTCGAGGGTGTCGATGGCGAAGAGCTGAAGCGTTATGTCGAGTCACGTGCCGGCGACACTTACAGCGCAAAGGATGTCCAGAAGTCGATGGAAGCGATTTCCCGTCGCGTCTCTTCGGAAGGCTATCCGTTTGCGCGCGTCGTTCCGCGTGGCGACCGCAATTTTGAAAACAATACGATCGGCGTGACCTATCTCGTCGATCAGGGCGAGCGCGCCTATGTCGAGCGGATCGAGATCCGTGGCAACACCCGCACGCGTGACTACGTCATCCGCCGCGAGTTCGACATCAGCGAAGGCGACGCGTTCAACCAGGAAACCATCTCGGCTGCCAAGCGCAGGCTTGAAGCACTCGGCTATTTCACGACGGTCAACATCTCGACCGCGCCGGGCAGCGCTCCCGACCGCGTCGTCGTCGTCGTGGAAGTCGAAGACCAGCCGACCGGTTCGTTCGGTATCGGCGCCGGCTACTCCGTTGGCGGTGACGGCTTCGTCCTCGAAGCCTCGATCGAAGAAAAGAACTTCCTCGGTCGCGGCCAGTTCATCCGTCTGGCGGCCGGCGGCGGCTTCGAGAACGCCCGCAGCTACAACTTCTCCTTCACGGAACCGTATTTCCTCGGCTACCGCCTCGCAGCCGGCTTCGATCTCTTCAAGAGCTCGACCAGTAGCAATGACAACTATGATTACGACGAGCAGGGCGGTACCGTTCGCGTAACCGCGCCGATCACCGAAGATCTGGCGACGACGCTGAAGTACACCTATAAGGAAATCGACTACAGCGCGAGCGGCTCGGATTACGCAGCTCTTTCGGCACCCTATCAGGATCTGGTGGATGGCAGCCCGTGGAAGCAGTCGATCATCGGCAACACCTGGGTCTACAACACGCTGGATGACCGCATCATCGCGCGTGAAGGCATGTACCTGAACGTCACGCAGGAATACGCAGGCCTTGGCGGCGATTCCGACTTCTACAAGATCTACGGTCGCTTCCGTTACTTCCACAGCCTGTCCGACGAGATGGACATCATCGGTTCGGTCTCGCTCGCTGGCGGCCACGTGGTCTCGACCGACGGATCGCTCAAGGTCTTCGACCAGTTCATGATCGGCGGCAAGGATCTGCGCGGCTTCGAAAGCAGCGGTATCGGTCCGCGCATGGCGAACGGCGATGCGCTCGGCGGCACGACCTACTTCACGGCGTCGGCTGAGGCGAGCTTCCCGATGCCGGGCATTCCGCAGGACTTCAACCTGCGTGGCGCGGTCTTCGCCGACGCGGGTACGCTCTACGGCAACGACGTTGCCAACAGCGCCGGTGCTGTCGGAACCGACATGTCGTGGCGTGCCTCGGTCGGTGCCGGCATCGTCTGGGTGTCGCCCTTCGGTCCGCTGCGGTTCGACTACGCCGTACCGGTCGTCAAGGAAGACTTCGACAAGGTTCAGAACTTCCGCTTCAGCATGGCGAACCAGTTCTGAGTTGAGTGCTCCCGGACTGCAGACAGTAATACGTTCTGGGGCTATGGCTTATGGAGCATGAGTATTTTTTCCCGCCCCATGACGGCATAAGCCTGGCTTCATTGGCTGCGCAGATCGGGGCGGAACTCGAAGACGAGAATCACACAGATCGACTGATCCACTCCGTTTCGCCCGTGTACCGGGCGAAACGGGGCCAGATCTGTTACATCCTCTCGCGCAAGAACCGCGAGGAGTTGCAGACTTGCGAGGCCTCGGCGATCCTGTGCGACAA
>DATGWU010000024.1:0-3237 GCA_035299345.1 Rhizobium sp. | reverse complement strand
CGACCGTCATGGCAACGAGGCTCTCGCCGACCGCGCCGGCCCTACCGAGCGGTGCGGAGAACCGGAAGGCGTCATCTCCGAGCCGGAGCATCTGTCCGCCTTCCGGAGCCGCCGGCAGGGAGACGACCGCGCCCGCAGGCGCATTCGCGCGGATGTAAAGCGTCTCGACGGCGGCGGTCGGGCCGGCCTTGTATTCAAACGTGCGGATGTGGCCCTTGCCGTAGCCGAGGATCGCGGCGGCGCGACGCAACTGGGCGGGATCGGAATTGATGGCGGCTTCTGAAGCGAGGTGACGGATGGTGGCGAAATCGGCGGCGATCTCGGTCTCGAGCGCGAAGCGGATGACCTGCATCCCGTCGCGCACGCGCTGTTCCAGAGCCGTCCGGTGCGTCGTCGTGTAGCGCTGGTCCGCAAGGACGCCTGCTGCGACGATGACGCAAGCCAGCATGCCGGAGCCGAGCAGGAACGCGCCGCTGTTCCGCGCGCGGGCCCTGCGCCATCTGGATGTAAGGCTCGGCATGTCCAAGTTTCGACGGTCCCTTCGTCCGACTGCTGGCCGCAATGATCCTCCCGACGTCTGCGGTCGTGACCCATACACGTTCGAGGATGGCGGCAGCGGCGGAAATACTAGGCGCGCGCGGGTTAATTTAGGATTTCAGGCCCAGAAATGGTCGGCTGGAAATGATCTCGGGAGGCATTTCCCGTCGATGGGAAGGCGGATAACTGTTGCCCTTTCACACGCCGTCTTCACGGGTGCTTGATCGCGGCCCCGTTCCCGTGCCAACAATCGCACGGAAATGTCATTTTTGCGGGCAACTTCCGCCACATTCTGGAGGCTTACTTTGTTCAATGTTTTTAATGCACTAAGAATTGCAAGGGTTTTCCGGATGCGTTTCGTCATGGCAGTTCTGCTCGGTACTGCGAGCTTCTTGTCCCCGCTGAGCGCGCTCGCGGGCAGCAATGACGTCGAGGCGACGATCCGTTCTCTCAACGCCGATCAGCTCACGATGACGCTGGACGACGGAAAGACCTATGTTCTGCCGCAGGAGTTCAATTTCGAAGGCCTGGAAAGCGGCGTCAAGGTGGTCGTGTTCTTCACCGAGGTCGACGGCAAGCGCATCGTCGACGATCTCCAGGTCGTCGGCGAATAACACTCTCCGACCCGTCTATAGCCACGCGACCGTCCCGCCGTCGCGGTCGATCTTCAGGATACGGTCCTGGGGAACGTTCATGTTGCAGGCGGCATCCCGCGACCATTTGCCGATGAGGCGGAAGACGCTGCGCACGACGCCGCCATGGCTGACGCAGATCGTCGGGCGGTCGACGGAGGTAAGCCATGCGCCGACGCGCCAGGAGAGGATTTCATAGCTTTCGGCGGCCTCGCCGGGCGGGATGAAGTCCCATTTTTCCCGTCTGCGTGCATCGACCCGTTCGGGAGCCTGCCGGCGCAGTTCGGCGAGCGTGAAGCCCTGCCAGTCTCCGAAGGAGAGTTCCATCAGACGCGTTTCGGTCCGGTAGGCCGTGGGATCGAGCCCCATGGCCGCACGCACCCGCTCCATGGTTTCGCGGGTGCGCCCGAGCGGGGAGGCGACGTAGTCGTAGCTCTCGGCCTTGTCGCCGAGTTCGGCCGCAAGCCGTTCGCCGTTGCGGCTCGCCTGGCTGCGACCGAGGGCGTTGAGGGGCACGTCCTGCTGCCCCTGTAGCCTTCCTTCCGCGTTCCAGTCGGTCTGACCGTGGCGGATCATGTAGATGAGCACGGCAGACCACTCCAGAAGCGGACGATTATTCCTTGGATACGGAGATGTCCGGGGCGTCGACCGCCTTCATGCCGACGGTGTGGTAGCCACAGTCGACGTGGTGGACTTCGCCGGTAACGCCGGTCGAGAGATCGGAAAGCAGGTACATGCCCGACTTGCCGACTTCGTCGGTCGAGACGTTGCGCTTCAGCGGCGAATTGTACTCGTTCCACTTGAGAATATAGCGGAAGTCGCCGATGCCCGAGGCGGCAAGCGTCTTGATCGGGCCGGCCGAGATCGCGTTGACGCGGATGCCGCGGCCGCCCATGTCGACGGCGAGGTAGCGCACGCTCGCCTCGAGCGCGGCCTTGGCGACGCCCATGACGTTATAGTGCGGCATGACCTTCTCGGCGCCGTAATAGGTGAGCGTCAGCAGCGAGCCGCCGTCGTTCATGATCCGCTCGGCACGGGCCGCGACCGCCGTGAACGAATAGACGGAGATATCCATCGTGCGGGTGAAGTTGTCGCGCGTCGTTTCGATGTAACGGCCCGTCAGTTCATCCTTGTCGGAGAAGGCGATCGCATGAACGACGAAGTCGATCTTGCCCCACTTCTCTTCGAGATTGTTGAAGACGGCGTCGATGCTTTCGAGATCGGTGACGTCGCAGTCGCCGGCCATGAAGGCGTCCAGTTCCTGGGCGAGGGGTTCGACGCGCTTGCGCAGGGCATCGCCCTGCCACGTCAATGCGATGTCCGCGCCCGCGTCACGGCAGGCCTTGGCGATACCCCATGCGATGGAACGGTTGTTTGCGACGCCCATGATTACGCCGCGCTTGCCTGCCATGAGGCCGGAACCTTGAACCATGTTTTGTTTCCCTAAGACTTTCGATTGAAACTGCCTATGGCATAGCCCGCATCCCGGTTCAAGATTGACCGGGATCATCTACTGTTAGGCTGCGTAACAAAGGGTGTGAATGTCACAAATACTTCACAAGAACAGCCCGTGGCGCATCAGCCGCATGAGGTCGGTGACCTTCTCGTCCGGCTTCTCCCAGAGCAGCACGCGAAGCTCCACGGCGAGCACGCCGCGGTTTCCCTCGGCGTCCACGAGGCCGAGATCCTCGATGCGGACGATCTGGTCCGAGCCGGACCACGGCGGGATGGTGATCTGAACCGGTTCCGTCGGCGTCTCGACGGTCGCCTCGCAACCGAGAACGGCGTCCTCGAGCGTGATCGGCAATACCGTGTGGATGTCATAGCCTTCGGTGCGGAATTTCTCCGTCTTCTGCACCCGGATCGTCACGGCGACATCGCCGCGCAGCATGCCCTGCACCCTGAGGCCCTGGCCCTTCAGGCGGACGACGTCACCGTCCTTCAGTCCTCCATCGAGGCTGACGCGAAGATCGCGCCCGTCGGCAAGCGTGACCGTCACCGCGGACCGGCTGAGGAGGTCGGTGATCGCGACCTGCGCATCGGCCAGCATGTCGGGCGCCGTTTCGGG
>DATGWU010000023.1:0-2417 GCA_035299345.1 Rhizobium sp. | reverse complement strand
GGCACCGGAGCCCTGCAGCATCCGGTCGACGACCACGCCGTCGTCCACCGCCGAATTCAGCGCGATCTGCCGCGCCGGGGCTTCCAGCGCACGCTTGAGGATCTGCACGCCGGTGCGCTCGTCGCCCGCGCATTTCTCCTCTTCCGCCGCCACCGCACCGATGCAGCGAAGGAGCGCCAGCCCGCCACCCGGCACGATGCCTTCGGCAACCGCCGCCTTGGTGGCGTTGATCGCGTCCTCGATCGCGTCCTTCTTCGCCTTCATCTCCGCCTCCGCCGGCGCCCCGACGCGGATGACGGCGACGCCGCCGGAGAGCTTGGCGAGCCGCTCCTCGAGCTTCTCCTTGTCGTAGTCGCTGGTGGTCTTGTCGATCTGGCGGCGGATTTCCTCGATCCGGCCCTTGATCCGCGTCGGATCGCCGGCACCCCCGACGATCGTCGTCGTCTCCTTGTCGATGACGACGCGGGCGGCCGAGCCGAGCTCGGCAAGCGTCACGTTTTCGAGTTTGGCCCCCATTTCCTCGGAGACCAGCTTTGCACCGGTCAGCACCGCGATATCCTCCAGCATCGCCTTGCGCCGGTCGCCGAAGCCAGGTGCCTTGACCGCGCAGTTGTGGAAGGTGCCGCGGATCTGGTTGACGATGAGGGTGGCGAGCGCCTCGCCCTCGATGTCCTCGGCGATCACCAGCAGCGGCCGGCCCGACTTGGCGATCTGTTCGAGCAGCGGCACGAGGTCCATCAGCGCCGAAATCTTGCGGTCGAAGAGGAGGATGCGGGCGTCTTCGAGCACGGCTTCCATGTCTTCCGCGCTGGTGATGAAATAGGGCGAGATGTAGCCGCGGTCGAACTGCATGCCCTCGACGACGTTGAGGTGAGTCTCCGTCGTCTTCGCCTCCTCGACGGTGATCACGCCGTCGTCGCCGACCTTCTCGATCGCCTCGGCGATGAGTGCCCCGATCGCCTCGTCGTTATGGGCGGAGATCGCCGCCACCTGCTGCTTTTCGCGCGTCGTGGCGACCGGCCGCGACAGCGTCTTCAATGCCTCGACGGTGCATTTCGTCGCCCGGTCGAGACCGCGCTTGACGTCGACGGCGCTCGCGCCAGCAACCACGTTGCGAAGCCCCTCGGAAAAGATCGCATGCGCGAGGATCGTCGCCGTGCTGGTGCCGTCGCCGACCATCTCGCCGGTCTTTTCAGCCGCCTCCCGGAGCATGCGGGCCCCGAGGTTTTCCTCGGCGTCCTCGAGGTCGAATTCCTTGGCGATCGTCACGCCGTCGTTGCAGACGATCGGCACGCCCCATTTCTTCTCGATCAGCACCGATTTCGAACGCGGGCCGAGCGTGATCCGCACCGCGTCGGCGAGAAGGCTTGCCCCGCGCAGGATTTTCGCGCGCGCCTCGTCACGAAAGAGAACCTGTTTATGCGCCATGCCGGACGTCCTCGAATTGCCGGCGGGACGAGCCCCGGCCCCGGCGGCTGCGGGAAAGTCTGCTACATCAGCACCTTATAACATTAGCCTTCGCCGAAGAACATTGATCCTGATCAGGTCGGAGCGGAGCCGTCGTCAGCCACGGGCGCGAAGGCGTGTCCGGTCCACGCCTCGAACCGGCGGGCGAGGCGGAGCGCCAGCCATAGGTGGAGATAGACGAGCACCGTCGCGGCAATCGACCACACGGCCGTCGGGCCGGGCGCAACGACACCCGACCGGGCGAGGGCGAAGAGCGCATAAACGCAATAGGGCAGCGCGAGCAGGCTGGTGATGATGAAGGGGCAATAGCCGCGCCAGAGGATCGTCTGGCCGACATGGACGAGAAGATGGAACAGGAAGGCGACGAGCAGGCCCGCCCAGAGGTCATGGAGCCCGAAGGCGATCGTCGCATAGGTGAGCGCCGTCAGGATGAGGAATTCCTCCACGACCGCGACGGTGAAGGCCGAGGTCGAGAGGCTGCCATAGAGCGGCAGGACCCGCGCCGCGACCGCCGGAAAGCGGCGCTCCATCGCCGGGCCGTTCTTCGCCAGCCACGGCTTCAGCATGATGATCTCTTCGAACTCGTGCAGCATGAAGACGACGGGAAGCAGCCCCATCAGCATTTCGTTCGTCATCGCCCCGACTCTCCGTGCCCGTCCCTGGCGGCAATCATAGCGCAACCGCATCAGCCGGGCACGCCCGCCCCGAGTGGCTTCCTGTCGTGGAGGTTGCGGCCGGCTTTCCGTATTTGAATTTTTCCACCAGAAGTAGATTTTTAACATTCCCCCGTTAAAGAAGGTGCGGGGGAATGCGCCCGTGCGCGGCGCGGATTGCGGCCGGGGGGCATCAGGACCATGGAAAAGCACCTCTTCGGGCTCGACGGGCTCCGGTTTCTCGCCGCGATGGCCGTGGTCGCCTTCCACTTTCTCTTCCGCGGCGAGGCGGCCGGC
>DATGWU010000022.1:0-2550 GCA_035299345.1 Rhizobium sp. | reverse complement strand
TGTAGATGAAGGCGTCGATGTCCTGGGTCAGCAGGTCCTGGACCTGGCTGATCTGGGTCGCGCTGTCGTTCTTGGCGTCGACGGTGATGACCTCGATGCCCTTCTCCTTGGCATAGGCTTCGACGCCGATCTTGATCTGGTTGAAGTAGTCCGCCTGCAGGTTCGAGACCGCAAGGCCGATCTTCTTCACCTCTTCGGCCGACGCGCCGAGCGGACTGAGCGTCGTGGTTGCCAATGCAGCGGCAGCCAGAAGGATTGTCTTGAATTTCATGGTAGATCTCCTCCGTTGATTCCCGGCACCCGCCACCATCGCAGGGCCGATCTTTGTGCCTGGCGTCACGCCCGGCGGTAAACTGGCGGCACGGCCGCCAGGCTTTGGCACTGGACCAAATCTCATTTTCGCTTGAGCGCCTCCGCGGCTACGGCGAGCGCGATGACCACGCCGATCACGACGGCCTGGGTGAACGGAGAAACCCCGAGCAGGTTGAGGCCGTTACGCAGCACCCCGATGATCAGCACGCCGATGATGGTGCCGAAGATGCCACCCTTGCCGCCGCTGAGGCTCGTGCCCCCGATGACGACGGCCGCGATCGTGTCGAGCTCGTAGGTAACGCCGGCCGTCGGCTGCACGGAGTCGAGGCGCATCGCCAGCACGACGCCCGCGAGCCCGGCAAGCAGACCCGAAACGACATAGACCCCGACCGTGTAAAGATTGACGTTGATGCCGGCGAGGCGTGCGACCTCCTGGTTGCCACCAATGGCATAGAGCGAACGGCCGCCGGATGTGTAGCGCAGGTAGAGCCAGCCGAGCACGAAGACGACCAGCATGATGGCGACCGTCAGCGTGAGGAACCCGCCGAAACGCGTGTAGGCGAGAAGGCTGAACCAGGAAGGAAAGCCGACGATCTGCTGGCCGTCGGTGATCATGTTGGCGAGACCCCGCGCAACCGACATCATCGCAAGCGTCGCGATGAACGCAGGCACCCTGAAGGCAGTGATCAGCAACCCCGAAATCGCTCCGGTCACCGCCGCCACAACAAGCGCAATGAGGATGCCGAGGATCAAGGGAATGCCGAGCTGGTTGGCGAGATAGCCCATGACCATCATCGTCAGCGCGAGAACCGAACCCACTGCAAGATCAATGCCGCCGATCAGGATCACCAGCGTCATGCCGACTGCCATGATCCCGAGAACCGTGATCTGGTCGAGGATGTTGAGAAGGTTGCGAACGGACATGAACTTGTCCGTCGCAAACGACAGGAAGACGCAGAGCAGGATGAGACCGATCAGCGGGCCCGTCGCCCCTTTCAGGACGGAGAGCACCCGGGGACCTGCGTTTCGATTTTGATCCGTCGCGGACGCGAGCATCCAGTCCTCCCAACTCCACCTGTCATCGCCCTTTTGGCAACTCGGCATAAATATTCATCATCGTGTGGAAATTCGTAACTGATGGACGAGCCGTCTGTCAACCGACTTATTGATGCGGTCAGACGGGAATTTTCTGTCGCCACGGCTTGACACGACCGTTCATCGTGCAATTATATCACTAACAGCATATTTATTCATAACGAGGGTTTCATGCAGCCGAACGATCTCGACCGTATCGCTCGACAAATACGTCTTCGCGATGTCCAGGCGGTCTATGAGGCAGGAGCCGGGCATGTCGGCGGCGAAATGTCCGCAATCGACATACTGACGGCACTCTACTTTCAGGTGCTGCGCATCTGGCCGGACCAGCCGAAGCACCCGGATCGCGACCGGTTCATCCTGTCCAAGGGTCACGTTGCGCTTGCCTTGTATGTCACGCTTGCCAAGCGCGGCTTCCTGCCGGAAGAAGAGATCGGCACGTTCCTGAAGCCGCATTCACGGCTGAACGGGCACCCGAACTGCAACAAGGTTCCGGGCGTCGAAACAAATACCGGTCCTCTCGGCCATGGGCTTCCCGTCGCCGTCGGCATAGCCAAGGCTGCCAAGCTGACCGGCGCCGGCTATCACACCTATGTTCTGACCGGTGACGGCGAGATGCAGGAAGGATCGAACTGGGAAGCGATATCGTCCGCAGCCCAGTTCGGCCTCGACAATCTCACCCTGATTATCGACCACAACCGTTTCCAGCAGGGCGCCGCGCTCAAGGACACGAATGACCTCGCTCCCTTCCCGCCCAAGCTCGAAGCGTTTGGCTGGGACGTGACCGAGATCGACGGCAACGACATCAGCGAGATCGTGCCCGCACTGCAGCGCAGGGGAAGGCGTCCGCACTGCATCGTCGCCCACACCAACAAAGGCCACGGGATTTCCTTCATGCAGGACAAGGTCGACTGGCACCACAAGGTGCCGAACGCCGAACAGTACAAGATCGCGCTCGCCGAACTCTCGGAGGCCCTGTGATGAACGCCGTGACGACTTCCCCCAAACTCCACGATTGTCGCGACGCCTTTGTCTCGGTCCTGGAAAGGCTCGGGGCGGAAAATCCGAAGGTCGTTGCCGTCTGCAACGACTCGGTCGGCTCGTCGAAGCTCGGCGGCTTCAAGTCCAGATGGCCGGAGCGCC
>DATGWU010000021.1:0-2809 GCA_035299345.1 Rhizobium sp. | reverse complement strand
AACATCCGGCGCGCCCTCTTCAACGCGGCGCGTTCCGCCATCCGGCATCCGTCACCGCTGAAAGACTTCTACGACCGCCTCGTCCAGGAAAACCGGCGACCGGGAAAAGTCGCCCTCACCGCGCTGATGCGCAAGATGCTGGTCACACTCAATGCCATCGTCAGAGACGATCAGCCATGGAAATTAGCCAAACAGGCTTGACTGCGTCCACGGTAGATGGCCGGGTAAAGCCCACGGCTGTCCGGCAAGGTTCTTGCTTGACGGGCTGCACGGCATTGATTCTACTCATGTTTAAGCGTTTGGCGACGTCTTGGACATGAATTGGGGGTCAATGCCGTGCCGCACCATAATATCGTGTTTCATGACCTTTTGAAGTTGGTTCCCTGGTCGACGCTTGAGGAGTTGGTGAAGCGGCATGGTGCGGATGCCGATGCGCGTGAGTTCAAGACGAAGGAGCACCTGATCGCACTGCTCTACGGCCAGCTTTCCGGAGCTTCCAGCCTGCGGGAGATGGTGGATGGCTTGGAAAGCCACGCTGACTGCCTATACCACCTCGGCGGTAAAGCGGTGAAACGCTCGACTCTCGCGGACGCCAACATAGCACGACCGAGTGCGGTGTTTTCCGGCCTGCTGGCCGCCTTGATCGCCACGGCGCACCGCCGCCTGCGTCAGGAGATGGGTGGTTGCATCCGTCTGATTGACTCGACAAGTATCCGTCTCAACAAACTCAGTGCCAACTGGGCGCGCTTTTCCGCGGGTGTGTGCGGCGTAAAAGCACATGTGGTTTACGATCCTGCAGCGGATTGCCCGACTTATGTGTCGGTGACCACCAGCCGCGTCAATGACATTACCGCTGCCCAAGACATGCCGGTCGAGCGTGGAGCTACTTACGTTTTTGACCTTGGCTATTATGACTATGCCTGGTGGAGATCGCTGCACGATGCGGGGTGCCGTATCGTCACTCGCTTTAAATCCAACACGCCCCTGACGGTACTGAGCGAGCAGCCGGTCGCGGCGGGAACCAGCATTCTGTCCGACCGCATTGGCTTGCTGCCCAAGCGGCAGGCAAAAAACCGACAGAACCCGTTCTCCGACCCCGTTCGGGAGATTCGGGTCGTCATCGACAGCGGAAAAATCTTGCGCATCTTCAGCAACGATCTGACAGCAAGCGCACAGGAAATTGCCGACCTCTACAAAAGACGCTGGGCGATTGAACTGTTCTTCCGCTGGGTCAAGCAAACGCTTAGAATCAGAAAGTTCTTCGGTGCCAGCGAAAATGCCATTCGCATTCAAATAGCAGTCGCGCTGACGACCTTCCTGCTGCTCCGCTTGGCGCAACAGACCATCAAGTGCGAGGCCTCACCCATCGGACCGCTGGCATTCGCTCGCGGCGTTCGTGCCAACCTCATGCACCGCAGGCGCATTGACGAACTCCAACGACCGCGACGCCCCTCCGTCGTTAATCCACGCCAGATGGAGTTCGCATGGGCAGCGTAAGCAAGAACCTTGCCGGACAGCCGTGGGTCAAGCCCGGCCATGACGGTAAGTATCTGATTTAGAGCATCGAGCCTTTAATCTGAGACATATCCGGCGTGCCTGAGGTAGTTCCAGCATTCATCGGGCGTGTAGAGATCGCAGATACTGCCGACGGCCTCCCATAGGGCACTGATGGTACGTGCTCCGATGCGGCGGAGATGGGCCTTGAGTTTGGAAAAGGCCATTTCGATGGGGTTGAGGTCGGGACTGTAGGGCGGGAGGAACAGGAGCCATGCGCCACGTTCCTTGAGGATCGCCTTGACCTTCTCGCTTTTGTGGCTGGATAGGTTGTCGAGGATGACAACGTCACCAGGTTGCAGCGTGGGCGCGAGTTGCGTCTCCACGTAGGTTTCGAAAATCTTGCGGTTCATCGGCTTGTTGATGACCCAAGGGGCCGTCAGACCATCGCAGCGGAGTGCGGCGACGAAGGTCTGGGTTCCCCAATGGGCGAAGGGGGCGCGGGCCTTGAGGCGCTGCCCGCGTCGCGCTCGCCCCCGCAGCCGGGTCATTTTCGTGGTGGTCGCGGTCTCGTCAATGAACACCAACCGATGCGGCTCCTGACGCATCCGAGGCTGACGCTTCGTCCGCCAGACGTGGCGATCCTGCGCCACATCATCGCGACCGGCTTCGGTTGCCAGCAGCGTTTTTTTTAACGCTGAAGCCCTGCTTGATCAGGAACTTCGACAACGAGGCAGGGTGAGCCACGACCCCGAACGCAGCAGCAAGCTTGGCCGCCAGTTCGGGCATGGTGATGTCACCTTCCTCCTCCACCCAGCCGATCAGCGCAGCCGTATAGGGTGCCAGTTTTCCGCCGCCAGGCGGCCGTCCTTGCCGTGCGGGAGCAACCGAGCCTGTCGCCGCCACCCGCTGTGCAATCCGCACGCTGGTACTGGCGCTGACACCGAAACGGCGCCCGGCCGCTCGACGCGAGGCCCCACCTTCAATCGACCCGTAAACCCGGACCCGAAGGTCCGCTGAATAGCTCTTGCCCATGATCCACCTCCAAGGAGGATGAATCACAAATCCGCCTTCAGGGGAATCCCCTCGATTCAGGTTTTAGGCTCGACGCTCTAATTCAATCGGCGGCATCGAGCCGTGCCAACCAGTCCGTCAGGCAGCCGAATGCGATTCTCTCCTGCTCCAGCCTGACACATCGGCCCAGGCGATCAGTGCGCAGATCCTCGAACAGCGTTCGTTCATCCTCGGTCAGGCGGTCCAGGCGGCCAGTGTGCTGCTGGTCTTCGCAGCCCCAAAGCGGGCGATGGGCCAGCAG
>DATGWU010000020.1:0-12756 GCA_035299345.1 Rhizobium sp. | reverse complement strand
GGAGCCGCATCCGGATCGTCGACGAGCAGGCGGAGCTGCTCAAATGATCAGTCTTGCGGGTCGCGACATTCTTCACTCATGGGGAAAATTCGTCTTCACCGGGATCGGGCTCGGCCTGCTCATCGGCGTGACGTTTACGATGGCCGGCGTCTACCGGGGCATGGTGCAGGACGGCAAGGTTCTGCTCGACAACAGCGGCGCCGACATGTGGGTCGTACAGCAGAACACGCTGGGGCCTTACGCCGAGTCCTCGAGCATCAATGACGACATCTACCGGATGGTCCTCGCAACGCCGGGTGTCGCGCGCGCGGCCAACGTCACCTACCTGACGATGCAGGTCCGAAAGGGAAATACGGATGTTCGCGCGATGGTGGTCGGCATTGCGCCGGGCAGTGTCGCGACACCCGGCTGGCCGCCGTTTCTCGTCGCCGGCCATCAGATCACACGGGGGCACTATGAAGCCGTGGCGGATGTCGCGAGCGGCTTTTCCCTCGGCGATACCATTGTCATCCGGCGAAATCATTACAAGGTCGTGGGCCTGACCCGGCGCGCGGTTTCGTCCAGCGGCGACCCGATGATCTTCATCCCGCTGAAGGACGCGCAGGAGGCACAATTCGTCAAAGACAATGACTCCATCGTCCGCCAGCGCCGGCGCACGAGCGAGAACCCCGAATTCAACCGACCCGGCGTACCGGGCCTGCTGGACGCCGTCATCGCCTCGCAAAACAGCAATCCATATGTGAATGCCGTTCTGGTCCGCATCAAGCCTGGATACGACCCTGACCCGATCGCAGCCGATATCGCGAGATGGAAGCGGCTGACGGTCTATACCCGTGCGCAGATGGAAGAGATCCTGATCGGCAAGCTGATCGCCACCTCGGCCAAGCAGATCGGCATGTTTCTCGCGATCCTCGCGGTAGTCAGCGCCGCCATCGTCGCCTTCATCATCTACACACTGACGATGGACAAGATTCGCGAGATCGCCGTGCTGAAACTGATCGGCACCCGCAACCGGACGATCGCGGCGATGATCCTGCAGCAGGCGATCGTGCTCGGATTGATCGGCTTTGTCGTCGGCAAGATTACGGCGACATTCGCCGCACCCCTGTTTCCGAAGTTCGTCCTGCTTTTGTCCAAGGACACGGCGACAGGGCTCGTGGCCGTCGTCGTCATCTGCTCTCTCGCCAGCATCGTTGCCATCAGAATGGCCCTGAAGGTCGATCCCGCCGAAGCGATCGGAGGCTGAGATGGCAGATGGCGGAATTCTGATCGAACGCCTCAGGAAGCGGTATGGCAGCGGCGACACGGCCGTTGACGCCCTGAAGGACGTCAACATGAGGGTGGCCCCCGGCGAGGTGGTCGGCCTCGTCGGCCCCTCCGGATCGGGCAAGAGCACGCTCCTCAAGGCCCTCGGCGCGGTAATCGACCCGAGCGGCGGGCGCATGACACTCGGCGAGACCGTGATCTATGACGACAGCTGGAAAATCAGCGACCTGCGTGCCTTGCGACGTGACAAGATCGGCTTCGTCTTTCAGGCGCCCTACCTCATCCCGTTTCTCGACGTGACCGACAACGTCGCGCTGCTGCCGATGCTGGCGGGAGTCTCTAACAGTGAGTCGCGCCAACGCGCACGCGAACTCCTGAAGGCCCTGGACGTCGAACATCGCGCCGCCGCGATGCCATCCCAGCTTTCGGGTGGAGAGCAGCAACGCGTCGCGATCGCACGGGGCCTGATCAACCGCCCGCCGGTCATCCTTGCCGACGAACCGACCGCGCCGCTCGACAGCGTGCGTGCCCTGAACGTCATCCGCATCCTGAACGACATGGCCGTCAGGTTCGGCACCGCCATCATCGTCGTCACCCACGACGAGAAGATCATTCCGACCTTCAAACGCATCTATCACATCAGGGACGGCGTGACCCACGAAGAAGCCGGAGAGGGACGAGGTTTTGACTGACGCCAGGTCTGCCACCGTCATAAAGACGCGTCGCGGCTTATTGCACAGAGTAGCCATAGGAGAGACGAATGCAGACGCGAGAACCAACATGCCGCACGGGCACGACCGACGCACAGTCACGATGGCGGGTAGGCCTCCTTGCACTCTTCGTGACATCGTCTGCCTTGATCACGCAAGGCCGGGCGGAGGAGCCGTCCCCTGCCTATAAGATTACGGATGGACGCCCCTGGACGATGACCACCAGCAGCCGCGTCGGGAAACTCGTGCTCTTTCGCAACGGGACGGGCAAGATGACCGGCGGCCCCCTGGATCTGTCTCCGACCTGGCGGGCGACGCCAGAAGGGATTTGTCTGAAGCCCGGCGGCCTCCTTCCAGAACAGTGCGTGCAACTGGTTCGGACAGAACAGGGTTATGCCGGGCTGGCGGCCGGACGGACGAAATTCACCCTGCAAAGGTGAGCGACAATTGTGATATTGATGAGGAGCGAATGTCATGCCATCTGCACGTATCTCCACCTTCTTTAATCCCACGATCGGCGTATTCGCAGTGTTGTTCGGTGTCGCGACACTCATCTCGGGCGGGAACAATATACTCTTCCTCCAAAGTGACGCAGAGCCGACTGAGCGGATCGTTCCGTTCGTGCTCTATTTCAACTTTGCAGCAGGATTCGCTTACGTGGCCGCGGGGGCGGCATTCATCCTACACCGCCGGTGGGCGTCGACACTCGCAATTGCGATCGCGACGGCAACCCTGCTGGTATTCACAGGACTGGGTGTCTGGATCCTCATGGGCTACCCCTACGAGCTGAAGACAGTTATTGCGATGACCATTCGTACGGTATTCTGGTGGTTTACCGCGATTGCCTCTCAGCTCCTGAATAATGCCCGTCCGGCTCCACCTCGCAGCTTGGAGCAATGAAGGCTGACTTCGACGAGGTCCGAGTAATTTTTCTCCACCTCAGCTGAAATCAGATGCGTCCGGACACCGGAGATCATGGCCTTAAACCACAATCACCTATTGCAGCGGCTGGCGCTCGTTTGGCTCCTTCTTAGTGTGGCTGCATGTGCATCTCGACCAGGCGACAGCGTTCTGGCGCCGCGGACGGACGCCCGGGCGCGGTATCCAAGCGTAACGATCGTGACGGCAACAGACAGGCAGAAGGATGCCGCCAGCCCCGGCTATTCTTCAAAACGATCGCCGAAGCTGCGGTTCGAACGATTCACCGTCGCCATGGTCGCAAACCGAAACGAACCGCATGGCCAGAGCCAATCGGCCACCTTCACCGGCGGTGAAGAATACCTTGTGAAAGAGCGCAAGGGCTTATCCGACATAGATGCCCTCCAGCACCGCAAAACAGTCGTCTACGTGCACGGCTACAATTACACATTCCAGGAGTCGCTTTTCCAAATCTCAAAAGTTGCAATAGAAGGCAAGCTTGAAGAGACACCCGTTCTTTTCAGCTGGCCGTCCGAAGGCACGGTCACCGGCTATATTGCCGACAAGGACGCCGCACTGTACGCCCGCGACGATCTTACGGATCTTCTCGCCCGCCTTGGCAAGAACGGCAACAAGGGCAGTATTACGCTGTTCGGGCATAGCACCGGAGCGTGGCTTGTCCTCGAAGCACTGCGTCAACTTAAGCTCACGAACAGAGATGATGTACTTGGCCGAATAGGCCAGGTTGTGTTGGCGGCGCCAGATATAGAGATCGATCTCTTCGGACGACAGGTCCGGACGATCGGGCGCCTCGCACAGCCGATAATCCTACTCAACGCAAAGGATGATCGTGCGCTGGCTCTATCGAGTCGTCTTGCCGGATCCCGTCCGCGGATCGGGGCCGTCGACAGGCAGAACGCGACGGTGAAAGAGCTGGCGGCAGAAGGGATGATTGAAGTGATCGATCTGTCCAGGTTGCCGGCTCCAGACCAGGCAAGGCATCGTCGGTTTGTGCGGCTCGCGCAGGCGCTGTCGATGCCAGGAGAACGCACCGATCTTCTGCTCCAAGCAGGGCTTCGACTGACACAACCGTCGCCCTGAGCGGAATCGACTGGTGCAAGAGCGCCGCCCCTCCGGGGCCACCAAACGACGGCATCTCAGCACCCTTGTAGACCATTTGCGCGTTGCCATGCCGCCCTTCCTCGGGAGCTCGGGGCTGCAAAGCGGCGCTGGCGCGGACTCACCCTTCCAACGAGGTATGAGAAGGGATCCAGCCAATCAAGCCTCCTGACATGCCGGGCAGAAAAGCCGGGACGAAGCTCCGCTTTTCTGCCGGAACACGCTTCTCTCCTGCCGTTTTCAGGCCTTGACTCCTTGCCCTGGAAACGAGAATGCTATGATGTCAGACCAATTTGAAGCCGACATCGATGACGACGCCGAATGCCAAGCCGCTGATAGCTCCCCTTCCTCCGATGGACCGCGCCCGACAGGTGACGGAATCGCTCGCCCGCTACATCGATCAGGCGCGGCTTGCCGCCGGTGCCCGCCTTCCCGCGGAGCGCGAGCTCATGGCCGCCCTCGGCGTCGGCCGTTCGACGATCCGTGAGGTGATCCGCCATTTCCAGGCGCTCGGCGTCATGGAGACGCGCAAGGGCAGCGGCACCTACCTTCTGAAACCGATCACCTCCGCCACGATCCACATGCCGCTCTCGGTCGAAACCGCAAGCGTGCGTGACGCCCTCCTGCAGACGCTCGAGGTACGGCGCGGCATCGAATGCGAGGCCTGCATGGTGGCGGCCCGGCGCCGCACGGCGAAAGACATCGCCAACATGGAAGCCAAGCTCGACGAGATGGAGCGGGTCCATCTCCTCAAAGGCACCGCGGGCGAAGAGGACCTCGCCTTTCATCTGGCAATCTACGACGCCACGCACAATCCGCTGTTCCGCCAGTTACTCGAACAGATGCGCGAAGCCTTCGAGCGCTTCTGGGAAAAGCCCTTCGACCGGCCGGACTTCGCCCGCAGATCCTTTCCGTTTCACCGCACGCTGTTCAACGCAATCGTCGCGCAGGACACCGAAGCCGCGCGGCGCGAAACGCTGAAGATCCTCGATGTTGTCGAGGAAGACATCAAGGAAATGTCCAAATGAACAACGGTCCGGATCCGCTCGACTATGCTTCTCTCGTCGTCGCGCACGACGACAGCAATGCCTTCGAGGCCGTCGTGCCGCCGATCGTGCAAACCTCGCTCTTTACCTTCGAAACCGTCGACGAGATGGTCGCGACCTATCGCGGCGAGAAGAACCGCCCGGTCTATTCGCGCGGGCTCAATCCGACGGTTCGCCATTTCGAGGAAATGCTCGCGAAGCTCGAAGGCGGCGAGGACGCGCTGGGCTTCGGAAGCGGCATGGCGGCGATCTCCTCCACGGTCCTCACCCTCGTGGAGCCGGGCGACCGCATCGTCGCGGTCAGGCATCTCTACCCGGATGCCTTCCGCCTCTTCGGAACGCTCCTGAAACGCATGAAGATCGAGGTCACCTACGTCGACGGCACAGACGAAGAGGCCGTCGACGAGGCACTGCCGGGGGCGAAGCTCTTCTACATGGAAAGCCCGACCAGCTGGATCATGGAGACCCATGACGTCACCGCACTCGGGGCGATCGCCAGGAGACACGGCGTCCTGACTGTCATCGACAACAGCTGGGCAAGCCCCGTCTTCCAGCGCCCGCTCTCACTCGGCGTCGACCTCGTGCTGCACTCGGCCTCCAAATATCTGGGCGGTCACAGCGACGTCGTCGCCGGTGTCGTCACCGGTTCGAAGGCGCTCGTCGACCGTATCCGCAGCGAGAGCCTCCCTTATCTCGGCGGCAAGATGTCTCCCTTCGACGCTTGGCTGCTGATCCGAGGGCTCCGGACGCTGCCGATCCGCATGAAGGCACACGAAGCAGCCGGCCTCGAAATCGCACGGCGGTTGCAGGCGCTTCCCGAGGTCGAGCAGGTCAATCATCCGGGCCTTGCCAACCAGCTGCCGCCGGGGCTCTCCGGCACCTCGGGCCTCTTCTCCTTCGTCTTCCGTGAAGGTGTCGATATCCACGCCTTCGCCGACAATCTCGAACTCTTCAAGCTCGGCGTCAGCTGGGGTGGACACGAGAGCCTGATCGTCCCTGGTGAGGTCGTGCTGCAGCAGAAGGCCCAACCGAATTCCGCGCATGCCTTCGGCATGAACCCGCGGTCCGTGCGTCTCCATGTCGGCCTCGAAGGAACAGAGGCTCTGTGGAGTGACCTGGAGGCGGCGATCAACACCGCTCGCAAGACCTGACTTGCCGATCAACCCAAAAACAAAAAGGGGGAATGACCATGAAGACACTTCTGACAGCTGCCCTGATGAGCGCCCTGATGGCGGGTACGGCACTTGCCGACACCACGCTGAAGCTCGTGGAGGTCATTACCAGTCCAGAACGCACCGATACCTTGAAATCCATCGTTTCGGAGTTCGAAGCCGCCAATCCCGGCACCAAGGTCGAGATCATCTCGCTGCCTTGGGGCGAGGCTTTCCAGAAGTTCGCCACCATGGTTTCGGCCGGAGAAATCCCCGACGTCATGGAAATGCCGGACACCTGGCTCTCGCTCTATGCCAATAACGGCATGATCGAAAGTCTCGAACCCTACCTGAAGGAATGGGACCAGACTGCCGACCTTTCCGACCGCGCCCTCGAGCTCGGCCGCGACGTCAACGACACGGCCTACATGCTGCCCTACGGCTTCTACCTGCGCGCCATGTTCTACAACAAGAAGCTGCTCTCCGAGGCCGGCGTGTCCGCGCCGCCGAAGACGATGGACGAGTTCGCCGAGGCCGCAAAGAAGGTCTCTGCCCTTCCCGGCAAGTACGGCTACTGCCTTCGCGGCGGGCCGGGCGGCTTGAACGGCTGGGTGATGTTCGGCGCCTCCATGGCCGGCGACAACACCTTCTTCACCGAGGATGGCACCTCGACCTTCAATTCCGAAGGCTGGGTGAAGGGCCTGACCTGGCTGATCGACCTCTACAAGAACGGCTACGCGCCGAAGGACAGCGTCAACTGGGGCTTCAACGAGATCGTCGCCGGCTTCTACAGCGGTACCTGCGCCTTCCTCGACCAGGATCCGGACGCCCTCATCGCGATCGCCCAGCACATGGGCGAGGACGACTACGGCGTCATGACCATGCCGAAGGGACCGGACGGCAAGACCTTCCCGACCATCGGCTATGCCGGCTGGTCGATGATGTCGGCGAGCGAAAACAAGGATCTCGCCTGGAAGCTGATCACGACGCTCGAAGGCAAGGAGGGCAATATCGAGTGGAACAAGCGGACCGGCGCCCTGCCGGCGCTCAAGTCCGCCGAGAAGGACCCCTTCTATTCGAGCCCGCAGTTCAAGGGGTGGTTCGAGGAGCTCTCGGACAAGGACGCTATCCCGACTGTCATGCCGACGCATCTGGAAGAGTTTGCCTTCTTCAAGGACTCGCTGGTGATCAAGACCTCGCAGCAGGCACTCCTCGGCGACATCACGCCGCAGGAACTGGCGGACCAGTGGGCCGACTACCTGACGAAGGCGCAGCAGAAGCATCTCGCCAAGCAGTAACGCGCCTCCTCCGGGCGGAGCATCAGCTCTCCGCCCGGACCTGGAGCCAGATCATCCAACGGAATAGCGCCGATGACCTCGCCTGCCCGCGCCGATGACCGGAGATCGCTGACCAAGCGATTGGCCGATGCGTCAGAACCCTATCTCTACAGCGCGCCGGCGCTCGTCCTGATCGTCGCCGTCATGCTGGTGCCGCTGGCGCTCGGCATTTCCTATGCCTTCCGAGACATCCAGTTGCTCAACCCGTTTTCCGGCGGCTTCATCGGCCTCGACCATTTCCGCGCACTCGGCCGGGACCAGGACTTCTACCGGGCACTGAAGAATACGCTCTGGTGGACGGGCGCGTCCGTCGCCCTGCAGTTCGTCTTCGGCCTGATCCTCGCCCTTCTCCTCGACAAGCCCTTCTACGGCCGCGGCCTCGCCCAGGCGCTCGTGTTCCTGCCCTGGGCCGTGCCGAGCTTTCTCGCCGGCCTCAACTGGGCCTGGCTGTTCAATCCCGTCATCGGACCGCTGCCGCACTGGCTCCATGCGCTCGGCATTCTTGCCGAACCCAACAATATCCTCGCGGATCCCGCGCTTGCCATGTGGGGACCAATTGCAGCCAATGTATGGTGGGGCATCCCTTTCTTCGCCATCACGCTTCTTGCCGCGCTGCAGGCGATCCCGCGCGACCTCTACGAGGCCGCCGCCATTGACGGCGCCGGCCCGGTGCAGCGCTTCCTGTCGATCACGCTGCCCTTCCTCGCACCGACCATCGCCATCACGGTCCTGCTGCGCACCGTGTGGGTCTCGAATTTCGCCGACCTCATCATCGTCATGACCAATGGTGGGCCGGCCGACCGGACCCAGATCGTCGCCTCCTACATCTTCACGCAGGCTTTCAAGCGGCTCGATTTCGGCTATGCCTCGGCGATTGCCCTGGTGCTGCTCGTGTTGCTGCTTGCCTATTCCATGCTGATCGTGCTGCTTCGCCAGTCGCTTCTGAACAAGGGCTGAGACCATGCGAACGTCAAAAGTCCTCCTCACCGTCGCCCACCGCCTCGCGATCCTCGCCTATATCGCCCTCGCGCTCTTTCCGCTGTTCTGGCTCCTGAAGGTGTCGGTGACACCCAACCGCCTGCTCTACAGCGAGGGCGTGCGCCTGTGGCCGTCGGAGATGACGCTCGAACACTTCACCTTCGTCATCGCCCACAGCGCCTTCCCGACCTTCTTCAAGAACAGCCTGATCGTTTCCGGCGCCACCGCAGCCGTCGTCACCGTGCTCGCCTCCCTCTCCGGCTACGCGCTGTCGCGTTTTTCCTTCCGGGCGAAATACTGGATCGTCGCGCTGATGCTGCTCACCCAGATGTTCCCGCTGGTTATGCTGGTCGCGCCGATCTTCAAGATCCTCTCGCCGCTCGGCCTGACCAACAGCCTCACCGGTCTCGTGATCGTCTATTCGGCCTTCAACGTCCCCTTCGCGACCTTCCTGATGCAGTCCTTCTTCGACGGCATCCCGAAGGATCTCGAGGAAGCCGCGATGATCGACGGCGCTACCCAGTTCGTCGCCTTCCGGCAGATCATCCTGCCGCTGACGCTTCCGGGCATCGCCGCCACCCTCGGCTTCGTCTTCACCGCCGCCTGGTCGGAACTGCTCTTTGCGTTGATGCTGATCTCCGGCAACGACGCGGCGACGTTCCCGGTCGGGCTCCTGTCCTTCGTCTCCAAGTTCTCCGTCGACTTCGGGCAGATGATGGCGGCTGGCGTGCTGGCGCTCATCCCGGCCTGCCTCTTCTTCCTCCTCATCCAGCGCTACCTCGTGCAGGGCCTCACGGCCGGTGCGGTCAAAGGCTGAAAGGGTTCCCCATGGCTTCCATCGATATATCCGGCGTCAAGAAGAGCTACGGCCACTTTCCCGTCCTGCACGGTGTGGACCTCTCCATCCGAAACGGCGAGTTCATCGTGCTGGTCGGCCCCTCCGGCTGCGGAAAGTCCACGCTCCTGCGCATGATCGCCGGGCTGGAAGAGGTAACGTCGGGGGAAGTCCGCATCGCGGAGAAGCGGGTAAACGAACTGGCGCCGAAGGACCGCGACATCGCCATGGTCTTCCAGTCCTATGCGCTCTATCCCCACATGTCGGTCGCCGAGAACATGAGTTACAGCCTGAGGCTCCGGAAGACGGCGACGGAAAAGATCACCCGCGTCGTCGCGGATGCGGCCGCCAAGCTCGGTCTCGATCCCCTGCTCGCGCGTCGCCCCAAGGCCCTTTCCGGCGGTCAGCGCCAGCGCGTCGCCATGGGCCGGGCGATCGTCCGCCAGCCGAAGGCCTTCCTGTTCGACGAGCCGCTCTCCAATCTCGACGCGCGTCTGCGCGAACAGATGCGTGCCGAAATCAAGAAACTGCATGGCGAACTCGGCGCCACCTCGATCTACGTGACCCACGATCAGATCGAGGCCATGACGCTTGCCGACCGCATCGTCGCCATGCACGGCGGCGTGGTCCAGCAGGTGGGCTCCCCGCTCGATCTATACGACCGCCCGGCCAACCTCTTTGTTGCAGGTTTCATCGGCTCCCCCGGGATGAACTTCATGAAAGGTCGCTACATGAGCGACGGCAACACCGCCGCCGTGCTGCTCGCCGACGGCTCTCCGGTCGTGGTCGAGCCGAGAGCCGGGCTCGAAACCGGTAGCGAAGTGACCCTCGGCATTCGTCCGGAGCATGTGGCAATCTCCGCGACGGGCGCCATCGAGGCCGATCTCGACCTTGTCGAACCGACGGGCTTCGGCATCATCATGCATCTCTCGCTTCATGGCCTGCCGTTCAAGATCTTCACGACCGACCGCTCGGTCCTCGGCAGCGGTTCGAAGGTCCGCGCCGACTTCCCGAAAGACCGCCTGCACATCTTCGACGCAGAAGGCAATCGGGTGGATTGGGCGTCACCTCCGGCGCTGCACCACGGCGCGTGAGGATGCCATCGGAGACAGCTCCGCCTTGCACCTCGATCCAAGCCCCCCTAAGCTCGCCGGCGACTGCAACGATCAAACGAGGGAAGGAACGGGCATGAAACACGTCAGTATTCTCGCGGGCGCCGTCCTGGCGCTGGGTCTCGCCGTGACGGCCACAGCACAGCAGATGGCCTTCTTCCGCATCGGCACGGGCGGCACCGCCGGCACCTACTATCCGATCGGCGGCCTGCTGGCGAACGCCATCTCGAGCCCGCCGGGTTCGCGCTCCTGCGAGGAGGGTGGCGCCTGCGGCGTGCCTGGCCTCGTTGCGTCGGCGCTCTCGTCGAACGGCTCCGTCGCCAACATCAACGCGATCGCCGGCGGCTCGCTCGAGTCCGGGTTCGCCCAGTCGGATGTCGCCACCTGGGCCTATAGCGGCACGGGCATCTGGGAAGGCAAGCCTCCGGTCGAGAAGCTCCGCGCCATCGCCAACCTCTATCCGGAAAGCATCCACCTCGTCGCCAGCGCCGGCTCGGGCATCAACAGCGTGGCCGATCTCAAGGGCAAGCGCGTCTCGCTCGATGAGCCGGGCTCCGGCACGCTCGTCGACGCCCGCGTCATTCTCGAAGGTTATGGCCTGTCCGAATCGGACATTTCGGCGGAGTTCCTGAAGCCGGACCAGGCAGCGGACCGCATGCGCGACGGCGCCATGGACGCCTTCTTCTTCGTAGGCGGTTACCCGGCGGGGGCGATCGCCGAACTCGCCAGCCAGCATGATGTGAAGCTGGTGCCGATCTCCTGCGAGGATGCACCGACCATCTGCGAGAAGTACACCTTCTTCGCAGCCGATACGGTGCCGGGAGGAACCTATGAAGGCAACCCGGACGACGTGAAGACCCTTGCGGTCGGTGCGCAATGGATCACCAGCGCCGATCAGCCGGAAGACCTGGTCTACGGGATCACCAAGGCACTCTGGAACGACAATACGCGCAAGCAGCTCGACGCCGGGCACGCCAAGGGCAAGGCCATCGTCAAGGAGAATGCTCTCAAGGGCGTCGGCATTCCGCTGCATCCGGGCGCGGAGAAGTTCTACAAGGAAGTCGGACTCCTGAAGTAGGGCGACGGACCAGTATCTCCAGCACAGCAATGCGCCGGGCCGCGCAGTCCATGCGCGGCCCGTGGTTTCCGCGGGTTCCGGAGGGGCAGCTGCCATGACCACGAAAAAGAACAGGCCAGAAGAGACCGAGGACGTCCGGCATCTTACGGCTGACGAGTTGCAGGCGATCGAAGAAACCTACGATCCCGAGCTTCGCTTCCGCGTGCTCGCATGGCCCCTGACGATCATCGCCGGCACCATCCTGTTCTTGCTGTCCTGCTATCACTACTACACCGCCGGCTTCGGGATACCACAGGCGACGGTGCATCGTGGCCTGCATCTCGGCGTCACGCTGCTCGTCGTTTTCCTGAGCTTCTCGGCCTTCGGAAAGAAGGAGGCCAGGCCGGGCGCCACCGCGCCGTTTGGGCTGCCGCTCGTGGACTGGATCCTTGGCATCGCGGGACTTCTGGCGGCCCTCTACGTCCCCTGGATATACAGTGAACTGGCATTCCGGGTCGGCAATCCGCTGCCCATCGACATCGTGATGGGCACGATCCTGATAGTTGTGCTGCTGGAGGCCGTTCGCCGATCGATGGGCTGGCCGCTCCCAGTCATCGCGATCCTCTTCATCGCCTACGCCTATTTCGGCAAGTCCATGCCCGGCATCCTCGTGCACCCCGGGGCAAGCTGGTCGAACATCGTCAATCATCTCTACCTCACCTCGCAGGGCATTTACGGCACGGCGCTCGGCGTGATCGCGACCTATGTCTTCCATTTCGTCCTGTTTGGCGTCATGGCGACACGCATCGGCCTCGGGCAACTCTTCATCGACGTGGCTTCGGCGCTCGCCGGGCGCTATGCCGGCGGACCGGCCAAGGTGTCTGTCATTTCTTCCGCGTTGCTCGGGTCGATCTCCGGGTCGTCCATCGCCAATACGGTGACGACCGGTGCCCTGACGATCCCGGCCATGATCCGGGTCGGCTATCCGCGGCATTTCGCGGCAGCCGTCGAGGCCGCCGCCTCGACGGGCGGCCAGATCACGCCGCCGGTGATGGGGGCCGTCGCCTTCCTGATGATCGAGTATCTCGGCCTGCCGCTCACGACGATCCTGACGGCAGCTCTCGTTCCCGCTTTCATGCACTTCTTCGGCGTTCTGGTGCAGGTGCACCTCGAAGCCCGGCGCCTCGGGCTCCGCGGCCTCTCTGCGTCCGAGCTGCCGAACGCCTG
>DATGWU010000019.1:0-6105 GCA_035299345.1 Rhizobium sp. | reverse complement strand
CCTTGCCTCCGCGATCAGCTGCGGCGGCTGACGACGGGGCCCTTGGCCGAGCCGAATTCGGCGATCACCGTCTCGCCGGCGATTGCGGTCTGGCCGAGTGCCACGCGCGGCTCGGCGCCAGCCGGCAGGAAGACGTCGAGGCGCGAGCCGAAGCGGATCAGGCCGAAGCGCTCACCGGCGTTCAGCGTATCGTTCGGGTTCGACCAGCAGACGATGCGACGGGCCACGAGACCGGCGATCTGCACGACGCCGATATTGCCGCGCGTGGTCTCGATCACCAGGCCATTGCGCTCGTTATCCTGGCTCGCCTTGTCGAGTTCGGCGTTGAGGAAGGAGCCTTCGCGATAGGCGATGTTGGTGATGCGGCCACGGACCGGGGCGCGGTTCACGTGGCAGTTGAAGACGTTCATAAAGACGGAAATGCGCAGCATCGGCTCGTTGCCGAGCTGCAGCTCTTCCGGCGGAACGACCATCTGGATCGAGGATACCTTGCCATCGGCCGGGCTGATGACGAGATCGTCGTCCTGCGGCGTCACGCGCTCGGGATCGCGGAAGAAGTAGGCGCACCAGACGGTCAGCACCATGCCGACCCAGAACAGCGGCTCGGAGATCCAGCCGAGAACCAGGGAGCCGGCAAAGAAGGCGGCGACAAAGGGGTAGCCTTCCTTGTGAATCGGAACGATGGTGTTGCGGATGGTGTCGAGCAAATTCATGGGGATCGTCTCCTTGCGGAAAATCAGGCCTGCTGACTAGCGCGAAAGCCCGTCCGGGGCAATGGCGCCGGCTCAAAAGACGGGGTACGCGGCAATCTGTATCATTCGGGAACAGACCGCGTCCGACATTTGGCAAGTGTCATGCACCAAGCATCAACGGTTGTTCCCTAATATCGGTGCCGGATCGTCGGATGCAAGAACGCATCGGGTGGCTCGTCACTGCGCCTTCTACTTGGGAATTATTCCTTATGCACGGTTCCTACAGCACCGTGGGGGTGAATGCTCGGCAGGAAACCTCCCCGCTTTACTGGCTCTCCACGGAGGAGCGGGCAGTCCCGCCCGAACTGGAAGAACTCGGGCTCCGAGAGGGTAGGCCTGCAGGAGCGGCACCGGCAATCTGCTTCGTGCCGCTCGGCGCCGGTCATTCCGTGTCGACGGCCGTCGCGGTCCGCAGGGTTCTCGGTCCGGACGACTACCTGATCGGCGTCGCCGACCCGGCGACCGGCGAGACCCGTGCGGAAAACATCCTTCAGGCGGGGTTCGACGATATTCTGGTGCTCGGCCGCCCCGGCGACGTTGCCCTTTGCGTCGCGCGCGCCCGCGCAGCGCTTGCACGCCGGCTGCAGATGCGGCGCGAGCAGGCGCATGTCGAACTGGAGCGCGATTATCTGCAGGCCTGCATCGACAATCTGCCGACACCGATTTTCTTCAAGAACGCCGATGGCATCTATGTCGGCTGCAACAAGGCCTTCGAGGGTTTCATCGGACTGCCGGCGGAGAGGGTGATCGGAAGCTCCGTCTATGACGTGGCTCCGCAGGATCTGGCGCGCCGCTACCAGCAGGCGGACGATGCGCTTCTCGCCCGCGGCGGCGAGCAGGTCTACGAATGCGAGGTGCGCTATGCCGACGGCTCGCTCCATCACGTCGCGTTCCACAAGGCGGCGATCGCGTCGGAGGACGGACGACTTCGCGGGATTGCCGGGGCCATGCTCGACATCACCGACCGCAAGAACCTCGAAGGCCGGCTGATCGACGCCGCAGCGCGCGACCCGTTGACCAATGCCTACAACCGCCGCAAGTTCTTCGAGATCGCCACGGAGGCGATCGATCTCGCCCGCAGGGAAGGGCAGCCGGTCTCCGTCGCGGTCATCGATCTCGACCGCTTCAAGTCGATCAACGACCAGTTCGGCCATGCGGAGGGCGACCGGGTGCTGTGTGCGACCGCGGCCCTGCTCGAAAGCGCCGCAGGCGAGGGCGGCACGGTGGCACGGGCCGGCGGCGAGGAGTTCTACGTGCTGTTTCCCGGCCTTGCCCTGATGCGGGCGGCGGAGATTGCCGAAGCCATGCGCCGGCAGGTGTCGGATGCGGGCTTCGTGCCGGCGTTCGACGAGACGACCGGAACGCTCAGCATCGGCGTCGCGGAACTCGATCCGTTGCGCGGCACCCTCTGGGACGCCCTGACGGAGGCCGACGAGGCGCTCTACCGGGCGAAGCACACCGGGCGCAACCGCATCTGCATCGCCATGCGGCAGTCGGGCTACGCCAGCGCCGGCTGACGGCGGTCAGAGCGCCGGCGTGCGGCGGACGACGACGCCCATGTCGTCGCTCTCGCGAACCTGGCGCAGATGTTCCTCCGCCTGGGTCGCTTCCCGCTGGCGGTTCCACATCGAGGCATAGAGCCCGTTCATGGCGAGCAGTTCGCCGTGGGTTCCCCGTTCGGCAATCTCGCCGCCCTTGAGCACGATGATCTCGTCGGCACCGATGACGGTGGAGAGCCGGTGGGCGATGACCAGCGTCGTGCGGTTCTCCGAGACGACGTCGAGGGCCGCCTGAATCTCCTGCTCGGTCGTCGTGTCGAGCGCGGATGTCGCCTCGTCGAGGATCAGGATCGGCGGCGATTTCAGCACCGTTCGGGCGATGGCCACCCGCTGCTTCTCGCCGCCCGAGAGCTTCAGCCCGCGTTCGCCGACCTTGGTCTGGAAGCCGTCCGGCAGGTCGCCGATGAAGCGGGCGATCTGGGCGACTTCGGCCGCCGCCTGGATTTCCGCGTCGGTCGCGGAGGGCCGGCCGTAGCGGATGTTGTAGGCGATGGTGTCGTTGAAGAGCACGGTATCCTGCGGCACCATGCCGATCGCCGAGCGCAGGCTCTTCTGCGTCACCTCGCGGACATCCTGTCCGTCGACGGTGATCGAACCCTTCTGGATGTCGTAGAAGCGGTAGAGCAGGCGCGAGATCGTCGACTTGCCGGCCCCCGACGGGCCGACGACGGCGACCGTCTTGCCGGCCGGCACCTCGAAGGAGATGCCCTTCAGGATCGGCCGTTGCGGGTCATAGGCGAAGTGCACATCCTTGAAGCTGATGGCGCCCTTCGCGATCGCGAGCTCGGGGGCGCCCGGCTTGTCGGTCACCTCAGGGTCGACTTCGAGGAGGTCGAACATCTGCTCGATGTCGGTGAGACCCTGGCGGATTTCGCGGTAGACGAATCCGATGAAATTGAGCGGCATGGCAAGCTGCAGCAGCATGGCGTTGACGAAGACGAAATCGCCGATCGTCTGCTCGCCGCGTTGCACGGCGAGTGCCGACATCACCATCATGATGGTCGTGCCGACGCCGAAGATCGCCGTCTGGCCGAAGTTCAGCCAGCCGAGCGAGGTCCAGACCTCGGTCGCAGCCTTCTCGTAGCGCTCCATCGACTTGTCGTAGCGCTTGGCTTCCATCTCCTCGTTGCCGAAGTACTTCACGGTCTCGAAGTTGAGGAGGGAGTCGATCGCTTTGGTGTTGGCCTCCGTGTCGCTGTCGTTCATCGACCGGCGGATACCGATGCGCCAGTCGCTCGCCTTGATGGTGAACCAAATGTAGGCCCAGACGGTGATCGCCGTGACAGCGAGATAGGAGAAGCCGTAGCCCCACCAGAAGATCACCGCCGTCAGCAGGAATTCGAGCAGGGTCGGCACCGAGTTGAGGATCGTGAAGCGGACGATCGTCTCGATGCCCTTCGTGCCGCGCTCGATGATGCGCGAGAGGCCGCCGGTCTTGCGCTCCAGATGGAAGCGGAGCGAGAGCTGGTGGATGTGGACGAAGGTGCGGTAGGCGAGCTGGCGCACCGCATACTGGCCGACACTGGCAAAGAGCGCATCACGCAGCTGGTTGAGGCCGACCTGGGCGATGCGGGTGAGATTGTAGAGGATGACGAGCGCGACGGCACCGAGCAGGAAGGCGGGCAGCAACCCGACCATGTCGAGCCGGCCATTCAGCGCGTCGGTCGCCCATTTGAAGAAATAGGGAACGAGAAGCAGGACGAACTTCGAAACGACGAGGAAGACAGTCGCCCAGACGACGCGGGCCTTGAGGTCCGGCCGGCCGGTCGGCCACATGTACGGCCAGAGGTTGACCAGCGTTTCGAGCGGATTGGAGGCATCCGCCGATATGGTCTTCTTCTTCGTCATGTTGCCTGCCCCTCGCGTCAATCGTCCTCAGATGAAATCGGCGGCCTCCCGGAGGCCGCCGACTTTCGCCACATAGGGTTTCGAACATGAGCGTGCAATGGAGGACCCGAGACTTTTGACGGGTTCCGTCGCCGCGCCCCGTCAGTCGATTGTCTCGCCCTTCAACCGCCTGCGATGCAGCTCCTCCGCATTCGGAAGCGCATCGTGCGGCACCTGGAAGACCTGGCCCGGCTCGATGAGATCCGGGTTGGTGATCTTGTTGGCGTTGGCGAGGTAGATCGTCGTGTAGCGAACCCCGAGACCGTAGACGCGGCGAGAGATCTGCCAGAGCGTGTCGCCGCGGCGGATGATGACCGTGTTCTTGCTCTCGGTGAGCGGCGCCTGCTCGATCGTCTTCGGCGCATCGGCGGCCGTCTCCGCCGGAGCCTGTGCCGGTTCCGCTGCCGGCGGCTCGGCGGCCGGTGCGGCGCTTGCGTCGGGCGCTGCCTGTGCGGCAGGCTTTTCTGCGGTCGTTTGCGCTTCGGCGACCGCTGCCGCCGGCAGGGGCTCGAGGACGGCGTTGATCAGCTCGGCCACCTTCGGCAGCCCTTCTCGGACCGCATCGGCATCGGCTGCAAGCGCCTTCAGCGCTTCGAGGGCGTTGCGGGCGCGCGCCGCCGTCTGCGTGACGAACTGGGCATAGTCGGAATCGACGCCTGCGCCGAGGCGATAGTCGATGAGCGACTGGAGGCCGATCTCGGTCGCCGAACGGGCGGCGGCGAGTTCTTCGGCTGCCGGCTTTTTGCCGTCGGCAAAGAGGCCCTGGAGGATGCCGAACGCCTTGCCGACCGAGCCACGCATGGTCTCGAAGGTCGCGCGGTCGAGCGGCACCATGGCCTCCGGCTGAGCGGCTCCGGTCGTTTTCGACTGTGCGACCACGGCGACCTGGTGCCCTTCGGGACGGTTGAACGGTACGGAGGCGCGCACCAGCACTTTGCCGTCCGCGTCGAGCAGTTCCGCGCGGATCGTGTGATCGCCGACCGCGAGCGCGGTCGTGCCTTCGATGACGAAGTGCCCGGTATTGTCGGTCGTTGCCGCGCCAATCAGCGCGTCATCCGCCCAGGCGCGAACCGCGCTGCCCGGTGCCGCCGTGCCGGCCACGAAGATGCGGTCGCCTTCGATTTCGACGGCGCTGACCTGGACTTCCGGAGCCGGTGCCGGCTTGGCGGCCTCGGTGGGCTGCGTTGCCGTCGCCTCATTCTGTGGTTCTGCCGTGGGCTGCGGTGCTTCGGCCGTTTGCGCCGCCGGCGCCTCTTCGGCCGGAACGCGCGCCTTCTTGTCGGCCTGGTTGACGGTTTCCGGTGCGGTGATCACGCGGCTTGCCTCGCCGGGCCTGGTGACCATGGCGAGCAGGTTGCCGTTGCCGTTCTCCGGAATGGAAATCGTCGCGACCTCTTCCGACGTGACGGGCTTGCCGTCCTTGCCGGTGACGCGCAGCTGCAGCGAATGGTCGCCGGGCGAAAGCGGCTTGTCGAGGATGACGGCGAAGTCGCCGCTGATGCCCACTTCGGTTTGGAAGATGACGTTGTCGCCGTCGAGAATTTCGAGTTTGGCGCCCGGTTCGGCATTGCCGGCGATGACGGCCGAGCCGTCCGGCTCGACGCGCAGAACGTCGAAGCGCGGGATGATCGGGCCCGTAGCCGGTGCATTGGCCGAAGCCGGCTGCTCCGGCGCGGCCGGGGCCGCAGCCTGGGGAGCCGTCGCCTCCGGTGTGGTCTCCGCCTTGCCGGCGAGCGCGTCGACGACCTTCCCGATCGCGGCGCCTGCGGCGGCCGGGTCGGAGGGCAGGGTCTTGAGCAGGGCGAGCGCCTTTTCGGCACTGCCGCGTGCGGCCGTCATCGTTTCCTTGAGGCTGGCTTCGAGCGCCTCGGGGACGTCGAGGGTGGCGAGAGCAGAGAGCGCCTTTT
>DATGWU010000018.1:0-19545 GCA_035299345.1 Rhizobium sp. | reverse complement strand
GTGCGCAGGTAGAAGGGCACGCCGGCCCAGCGCCAGTTGCCGAGATCGGCCTTAATGGCGACGAATGTCTCCGTGTCGGAAGGACCTTCGAGTTCCTCGGTATAGCCCTTGACCGGGCCGCCGGCGGAGGCGCCGGCCTTGTACTGGCCACGCACCGTCAGGCGCTCGACGTTCGAGGGGTCGATCGGCTTCAGCGAGCGCAGCACCTTGAGCTTTTCGTCGCGGACGGCTTCCGCATCCATCGAGTTCGGCGCTTCCATGGCGACGAGGCAGAGAAGCTGCAGGATGTGGTTCTGCACCATGTCGCGCAGGGCGCCGGCCTTGTCGTAATAGCTGACGCGGCCTTCGAGGCCGACCGATTCGGCGACAGTGATCTGGACGTGGTCGATATGGGCCGAATTCCACAGCGGCTCGTAAAGCGCGTTGGCGAACCGGAGCGCCATCAGGTTCTGCACCGTCTCCTTGCCGAGATAGTGGTCGATGCGGAAGATCTGTTCTTCCTTGAAGACCTTGCCGATGGTGTCGTTCAGCACCTGCGCGGAGGCGAGGTCGCGACCGATCGGCTTTTCGACGACGATGCGGGTGGACTTGGTGATGAGGTCGAAATCGCGGATCTTGTCGGCAATGTCGCCGAAGATCGAAGGGGAGACCGCGAGATAGAAGGCACGCACGATGTCCTTGCCGTCGTCGAGCAGCGTCTTCAGCCGGTCCCACCCCTCCGGCGACTTCGCGTCGACCGGGACGTAGAAGATGCGTGCACAGAACTTCGCGACCTCGGCATCGTCGTATTCGCCCTGCCGCAGATGCTCCTTCAGTGCGTTCTCCGCGAACTTGCGGTAGTCGTCGTCGGAAAGCGGCGTGCGCGACGCGCCGATGATCCGGGTCGGCTCAGTCAGCTGGCCGGCAAGCTGCCGGTGATAGAGCGCCGGCAGAAGCTTGCGTTCGGCAAGGTCGCCGGTGCCGCCGAAGACGACATAGTCAAAGGGCTCAACGGGGATAATCTGGCTGCTCATGCGAGGCATCTCTCAGTCGGAAACGTTGGTGCGTTTCTAATCTAATCGATTTAAAAAAGCCAGTAGGGCGATGCCGATTTCGCGCGTGATCGCGAAAAGTTCAGAACCGGTCCCTCAACGCATACCACGTCAGCGCCAGGAAGAGGAGCGGGCTGCGGAGCCGCGGACCGCCGGGGAAGGGCCGGATTTTCAGGTCCCTCAGGTATTCGAGCTCCGACGAACGGCCGAGAACCATCTCGGCGTAGAGCTTCCCGCAGTAGTTCGACAGCATCACGCCGTGGCCGGAATAGCCGCCGATGGAGGTGACGCCCGGCATCACCTCGCGAACGAAGGGCTTGCGCGGCATGGTGATGCCGACCGAGCCGCCCCAGCCATGAGTGATCTCGATCGTGCTGAGCTCCGGATAGATCTCGGCGATCTGCCGGCGGATATGGGCCGAAATGTCCCGCGGCGCGTCCGCCGTATAGGCCTCACGTCCGCCGAAGAGCAGCCGGCCGTCACGGGATTTGCGGAAATAGCGCACGACGAAACGGGAATCGGCGACAGCCTCGCCGCCGGGGATGACGCTCGGGAATTTGTCGAGCGGCACGGTCGCCCCGATGAAGGAACGGATCGGCATCACGTGAGCGGCGGTGACCGGTTCGAGATTGCCGATATAGGCATTGGTGGCGATCAGCACACGGCCCGCGGTGATCGTTCCCTTCGGCGTGTCAATCAGCGTCTTGCCACTGGCCTGCCGGATGGCGGTGGCCGGCGTCATCTCGTGGATTGCGGCGCCTGCAGCGCTTGCCGCACGCGCCAGCCCGACCACCAGCTTCAGCGGGTGGATGTGACCGGTTCCGCCGTCATGGACGCCGTAGTGGTAATGGCTGGAGCCGAGGCGTTCGGCCGCTTCCTTCGCGTCCATGAAGCGCAGATGCGGATAGCCGTAGCGGGTCGCGACGATCTCGGCGGTATGCTGGTATTCCTTCTCGTGCCCCGGCTTGTGGGCGACGTTCATCTGCCCCGGCATGAACTCCATGTCGATCCGGTGCTCGGCGGCGAAATCGAGGAGGTATTTCTTCGCGTGTTCGGCAAGGTCGAACAGGGCCTTCGACCGCTCGTAGCCGAGTTCGGCTTCGAGTTCGTCCGGATAGGCGCGCTGGCCGGTGCCCAACTGCCCGCCATTGCGGCCGGACGCTCCGTCGCCGATCCGGCAGCCCTCGATCAGGACGACCGAGACGCCACCTTTGGCGAGCGTATAGGCGGCCTGCAGGCCGGTATAGCCGCCGCCGACGATGGCGACATCGGCCTTAGCCGAGCCGTCGAGCGCCGGATATTCGGGACGCTCGCCGACGGTCGCCTGGTACCAGGAAATCCCCGGCGCGATCGGGCTTTGCCAGGTCATGGGAGCCCCTTACACGTTCAGCAGCAGGAATTCACGTTCCCACGGACTGATCACCTGCATGAAGGTCTCGAACTCGCCGCGCTTCACGCCGGCATAGAGCCCGATGAACTCCTCGCCGAGCACCTCGGCGAGCGCCGGCTCGGATTCCATCAGCGATACGGCCTCGAGCAACCCGCGCGGCAGTTCGACCGAACCTTCGTTCGCCGTTCCCTCGGAGGCTGCCGTCGGCTCGACGCCCTTGATGATGCCGAGATAGCCGCAGGCGAGCGACGCCGCGAGCGCCAGATAGGGATTGGCGTCCGAGCTCGGCAGGCGGTTTTCCACGCGCCGTGCGCGGGCGTCGGAGACCGGCACACGGAAGGCCGTCGTGCGGTTGTCATAGCCCCAGGCATTGTTGACCGGAGCCGACATGTCGGGCGTGAGGCGGCGATAGGAATTCACATAGGGCGCCATCATCACCAGCGTCTTCGGCACGAAGGCCTGCATGCCGCCGATGAAGTGGAAGAACTCCTTCGACGGCGAACCGTCGGGATTGGAGAAGATGTTCTTGCCCGTTTCGGCATCGACCACCGACTGGTGGATGTGCATGGCCGAACCCGGCTGTCCCTGCATCGGCTTGGCCATGAAGGTGGCGTAGATGCCGTGTTTCAGAGCCGCCTCGCGGATCGTGCGCTTGAACAGGAACACCTGGTCGGCAAGCTCGATCGGATTGCCGTGGCGCAGGTTGATCTCGAGCTGGGCCGGGCCCTCCTCGTGGATCAGCGTGTCGATCTCGAGGCCCTGCTTTTCCGAGAAATGATAGATGTCGTCGATCAGTTCGTCGAATTCGTTGATGCCGGCGATCGAATAGCCCTGGCCGCCGAGGATGGAGCGGCCGGAACGGCCCTTCGGCGGATGCAGCGGATAGTCGGGGTCGTCGTTCATGGCGACGAGGTAGAACTCGATTTCCGGCGCCACGACTGGCCGCCAGCCCTTGGCGTCATAGAGCTTGAGGACGTTCTTCAGCACGTTGCGCGGCGTGTAGGGCACGTCCTCGCCGTTCGTGGTGATGATGTCGCAGATCACCTGCGCGGTCGGGTCGGTTTCCCACGGGACGACGGAGAGCGTCGACAGGTCCGGCATCAGCTTGATGTCGCTGTCGCGGGAATCATAGCGGAACTGGCCGCTTTCTTCCGGGTACTCGCCCGAAATCGTGTGGCGGTAGAGGGCCGAGGGAAGGGCGAGCGAGGTGTCGCCGGTAAACTTCGAGGTCGGCATCATCTTGCCGCGCGGCACGCCCGCGAGGTCGGGCGTGATGCACTCGATGTCTTCGATGCCGCGGGCCCTGAGCCAGGCGGCGGCTTCCTTCCACGTCTTGACGCCACGGGTGGAGTTGATGTCCGGGGGAATGCTTGCCTTTTTTGATGCCGCGCCGTGGGGTCTGAGCATTGTTTTCTTTGCAGGCATGTCTCACCGGTTGGGTTGTTGATGGCGCCATCATAACCGGACTTCGTAAATTGGCGAGGGGGGAAACCACGTTGACTTTACGGCGGCGATCGAAAACACAGGTCTTCTTTGTCAGAGGGCCGGGACTTGGCGCGTATATTTGATGTTGCTGTCATAGGAGCGGGTGCCGCAGGCATGATGTGCGCGCTCGTCGCCGGCAAGCGCGGCCGGCGGGTGCTGCTGCTCGATCACGCGCACGCGCCGGGTGAAAAGATCCGCATCTCGGGCGGCGGTCGCTGCAACTTCACCAACATCCATGCCGGACCGAAGAACTTCCTTTCGGCGAATCCGCACTTCGCCAAGTCCGCGCTCGCCCGCTTCACGCCCGCCGATTTCATCGCCATGGTCGACCGCCACGGGATCGCCTGGCACGAGAAGACGCTCGGCCAGCTCTTCTGCGACCGCAGCGCCAGGGACATCATCGGCATGCTGACCGAGGAGATGCGCGCCGCCGGCGTGGAACTGCAGCTCGGCTGTGAGATATCCTCGGTCGCGAAGAACGAGGGCGGTTTCGCAATCGAGACTTCCGAAGGCGCCTTCGTTTCGCAAGCGGTGGTGATCGCGACAGGTGGCAAGTCGATCCCGAAGATGGGCGCGACCGGCTTCGCCTATCGCGTCGCCGCCGACTTCGACCTGAAGGTGACCGAGACGCGCCCCGGTCTCGTGCCGCTCACGCTCGATCCGGCGCTGCTTGCCGAGCTTGCACCACTCGCAGGCGTTTCCGTCGACGCCGAGGTACGGCACGGCAAGACGTCCTTCCGCGAGGCGCTGCTCTTCACCCACAGAGGATTGAGCGGCCCGGCGATCCTGCAGATTTCGAGCTACTGGCGGGAGGGCGACGAGATCACGCTGTCACTCGTGCCGGACGTCGAATTCGCCGCGCTGCTGAAGACGGCGAAGCGCGAGAACGGCCGGCAGGCGGTGCAGACCGTGCTTGCCCGGCATTTGCCGAAACGGCTTGCGCAATATGTCGTCGAGCGGCTCGCCGTCGACAGGCCGCTCGCCGATCTGTCGGACAAGGCGCTGGAGGCGCTTGCCGCATTCCTCCATGGCTGGGCGATCAAACCGGCTGGCTCAGAAGGCTATCGCACGGCGGAGGTGACCCTCGGCGGCATCGACACGGCGGAACTCGATTCCAAGACGATGATGGCGAAGCGAGTGCAGGGCCTTTACTTCGTCGGCGAGTGCGTCGATGTCACCGGCTGGCTCGGCGGCTATAACTTCCAGTGGGCCTGGGCCTCCGGCCATGCCGCCGGCGAGAGCGTGTGATACGCTTTTTCAGCACTTGTTAACGGGGCGGGCGCATGCTCGTCCGACGGGATACGACGATCGTCGTTGCGACATCTTGTCGAGTGGCGAACCGCGACAACCGTGAACTAGGTTGCTCAACAGTATTCGTGGAGTAGCAGTGATGAGACAGTCAAATCGCAGAGCACGCGCAATCGCCATTGCCAGGGCGCAAGACGATCGCCGCGTCCTTCTTCGGCGCACGGCCGCCCTCGGTTTTGCCGCCTGCTGCATTCTGACGGCCTTCGCCGTGCTCGTCCTGTAAGCGACAGGACACTGCCGTCATGCTGCCTCTGGACGAGGCGGCTTTTTCCTCCCTGTCCGCGGCGGCCGTCTTCGCCCGGCCGGACCACCGGGCGAAAACCTTGCGAGCCCTTTGCCACGGAGCCTCGCCGTAGTGCGCGTAAAAGGCATCTTCCTCTGCGAGCGTCGGCCGTCGCGCGGCGGTCTGGGACGAAACCAGGCGGGCGAGCAGCAATCCTGCGAATTCGTACATGGATGTATCTCCTCTGGATGAAACACATCCACTTATCTATAGCGCCAAATTTGCTTCATAAACCGACGAGAATGCACTACATTTTTCATCCATGAAAAATGCATCCTGGGACGCCTACCAGATTTTCCTGCTCGTCGCCCGGCACGGCGGCCTTTCCGGCGCGGCCGGGGAGACCGGGTTGAGCCCGGCCACCATCGGCCGTCGGATGATCGAATTCGAACGCCGGATCGGCCGTCCGTTGTTCGTGCGGAGCCAGACCGGCTATGCCCTCACCGGCGACGGCCGGCGACTGCTGGAACAGTTGAGCGACATGGAGGCGGCGGCCCGTCGCATAGAAGCGTGGCGCGAAGAAGCCGCTGCTCCGGCGCTGGTCAGGCTGGCGGCCGGGACCTGGATCGCATGGCTCGTCAGCGAGAATTTTCCGGCGCTGCTTACCGAGCGCGATCCGTTCCGGATCGATCTCCACATTGCCGAGCAGCGGGCGGCTCTGGCTCACCGAGAGTGCGACATCGGGATCCGCGCCTTCGAACCCGAGGAACTAAACCTCGCCAAGATTCCGGCCGGCACCACCGCTTACGCCCCTTACCGGACGCGCAACACCGCAGATCACGGACCGGGCCGCTGGCTGGCGGTCGACACCGAAAACGCGATTTCGGCGTATCTGCGCTGGCCGCACCAGAACAAGGCCGAGAACATCGTGGTGACCGTCAATCGTCCCCGCTCGCTGCGCGACCTTGCGCTTGCCGGCGCGGGGATTGCCGTTCTGCCTTGCTTCGTCGGTGATCTCGAGCCGAAGCTCGAGCGGGCGGGGCCCGAAATCGCCGAGCTGCGCCATCGCCAATGGATCGTGATGAACAACGACGACCGTCACAGGCGGGAGATACGTACGGTCGCCGATCGCCTGTCGCGCCTTTTGAAAGCGCATGAGGAACTCTTCTGCGGCAAACGCCCCCTGGCTTGAAGTCCCGTCGTCGGGCGGCCCTCAGGCGTATTTGCCCTCTTACTTTAGTAGCATCCCGTTCAGAATTTCTTCAGCCCCTCATGAGAGAAGCATTTCAGGGGCACACGTCAGGTTCGGTCAATGTAACCGGACGCGACAACTCATGAGGGGTAAGCTGATGCTGGTCGATCGTCTGCTGGCGCGTTTCAAGATCCAGACCAAGGTTCTCGTCTTCATCTTTCCGTTCGTCGTGAGCATTTCGGCGGTGGGGCTCACCGGCCTCTATGCTTCGAACATGTTGCAGGGCCGGATGGACATCTCCAACACCGTCTTGCAGACGCTGAGCGGATTCAAGACGGTCTACGTCTCGATGACGACCTTCCTGCAGGAGACGAACGAGCAGACCAGGGCCGCTCTCGAAGACGATATCGCAACACAGTCGGCCGCGCTGAAAGATACCCATGCCGGCCTTTCCGGGCTGGAAGGTCAGACGGAGATGGATGCGGCGATCGCCGGCACCGACGCGATCGGTGCCAAGGCGGCCGAGCTCTGGAGCCTGCATCAGGATGAAGTCACGCTGCGCGCCGGCCTCGAAGGGGACCTCACCGCCCTTATGACCGCCCGCGGCGAGCTCATCAAATATGCGACGACCGTGCGCGAGGCACTTGCCGCCGACGAGTCCAAGGCCAAGGGGCTGCTGCGCCAGGCGGAGAAGCTCAACCGCGGCGCCGCCCTCATCTCCAAGATCGTCACCGACTACAACATGCTGACGACGCCGCAGGAGAAGATGGATCTGGTTAAGAAGGAATTCGGGGACCTCGCGACCGCGAGCGTGGACATTACGAGCGTCCTGCCGATCGACCAGGTCGCGCTCGGCAATGCGATCGCCGACAGTGTCGCCGTGGTCAAGAAGCAGCTCGACCTCGGCGTCGTCAACGATGGAACCATCGGTGCCGTCGACCGGGCGATCAACCTCTTGCGCCCGGCCGGCATCAAGCTGCAGGGTGCCTCGACGGTGAAGTCGCGCGAGGCGACGCGCGTTTTCGGCACGCTCGACCGGCCGATGGCCGAGGCGACGGCGCTGCTTGCAGCGACGCAGAAGCTTGCCGATGCAGTCAATACCGTGGATTCCCGTGCCTCGCGCTTCCTCGGAGCGCCGCAGGAGGAGACCCTGTCGCGCCTGACGACCGCGCTCGACGGACTGCGTGCGGACGCTGACAGGTTTGCCTCGGATCCGACCGTCGCCAAGGACGCCCACGACAGGGTGGCGGCGCTGTTGCCGCTCGTCGACTCGATTGGCAAGCGCGCCGGCGACCTCGTCGGACTTGCCGTGAAGCGTGCCGACTCCTTCAAGGCGGCCGCAAGTGATATCGACGGGATCTGGTCCAACCTTACCGCCTTTGCCGCCCTGCAGCGCGAGGCGGCGGGAAGCGAACGCGACAAGGCGAACCGCATCTCGGCGAGCGCGACGATCCTCGGCGTGCTGATCGCGATCTTCGCCGGCATCGGCCTCGTCGTCACCTTCAAGGGGCCAATTACCCAGATCACAGCGGCGATGCGCCGGCTCGCGGCCGGCGATCTCGATGCCGGCGTCAATGGCGATGCCCGCGCCGACGAGATCGGCGAGATGGCCCGTGCGCTCGGTGTTTTCAAGGAGAACGCGCTCGCCAAGATCCGCATTGAGGCGGAAAGCGAGCAGGAGCGTGCCGCGGCGGAGGCCGAACGGCAGCGCAACGATCGCGAAAAGCAGGAGATCGACCGGCAGATCGAATTCGCGGTCAATGCCCTTGCCGCGGGTCTCGGGCGGCTTGCCGACGGCGATGTCTCGGCGACCATCGAGACGCCTTTCGTCGGCCGGCTCGAGGACCTGCGCAACGACTTCAATCGCTCGCTGACCCGTCTTCAGGATACGATCGGCACGATCATCACAAATGTCTCTCTCATCCAGGGCAATGGCCAGCAGATGTCGCAGTCCGCGGCCGAACTCTCGCGCCGGACGGAAGCGCAGGCAGCCTCTCTGGAGGAGACGGCGGCCGCCGTCGACGAGATCACCGTGACCGTGCGCTCCTCGGCCGAAAGGGCCCGTGAGGCCAACGCAATCGTGATTGCCACGCGCGGCAGCGCCGACGCTTCCGCGGAGGTCGTCAAGAACGCGATTTCGGCCATGGGCCGGATCGAGAACGCATCGCAGAAGATCGAACAGATCATCGATGTGATCGAGGATATCGCCTTCCAGACGAACCTGCTCGCGCTCAATGCCGGTATCGAGGCGGCCCGGGCGGGCGACGCCGGAAAGGGCTTTGCCGTCGTCGCCCAGGAAGTGCGCGAGCTTGCCCAGCGCTCCGGTTCCGCGGCGAAGGAGATCAAGGACCTGATCAATACCGCCGCGGCCGAAGTCGGCGGCGGTTCGCGCCTCGTCCAGCAGACGGGTGACGTGCTCGCCCGCATCGGCGAGCAGATCATGTCCATAAGCCAGCACGTCGAAGTGATCGCACGCGGCGGCCAGGACCAGGCGGCCGCGCTCGCGGAGGTCAACGACGCCGTCAACCAGATGGACCAGATGACCCAGCAGAATGCGGCGATGGTCGAGGAGACGAGTGCAGCGAGCAGCCAGCTCGCCTCCGAGGCCGACGCGCTTCTGGCTCTCGTCCAGCAGTTCCGCATCGATGGTCGTTCGCAGGATCGCCGGACGGTTCGCTCGGCGGCCTGAGCGAACTACTGCGCAAAAAAATAAGCCCGCGCAGGTCCCCGGATTTCCTCCGCCGGGGCCTTGCGCGGGCAAGTTCCGGCACCCATCGGGCGCCGGGTTGGGGATAGTCTTCCTCAGGCGGCGTTGCGGCCCTGAGTAACGATGACCGGGATCAGCAGGTCACCCCAGTTGCCGTCGCCGCCGTGATGGCGCGCGGAGCGGACGAGCTCGACGGATACGCCGGCGTCGACGGCCTTCATGACGGATTGGTTCAGGCGGTGCAGGTCGTTCGCGACCATGCGGATCATTGCCTGTTGCTCGGCGGTCATTGCCGATGCCTGTTCTTCTGCGCGTTCCTTGACTCGGGTCTGGGGTGTCATTGCATTTCTCCTCTTATAATGCGGGGTTCTTGAAGCACCTCCCCCTCGAGGGGGAGGTCGCAGCGTAGCTGCGGGTGGGGGGTGAACCTTTAGCGGTTGCGAAGGTCACCCCACCCCGGCACTTGCGTGCCGACCCTCCCCCTCGAGGGGAGGGTGCGATCCTTATTCGGCCGCCGGCTTGAACTGCTCGGTTTCGGTCGATTCCTTCATCGCGGTAGTCGAGGACTGGCCGGCGGTGATGGCGAGCGAGACGGCGTCGAAGTAACCGGTGCCGACTTCGCGCTGGTGCTTGGTCGCCGTGTAGCCGTTGGCCTCGGCCGCGAATTCCGCCTGCTGCAGCTCCGAATAGGCCGCCATCTGGCGATCCTTGTAGCCGCGGGCGAGTTCGAACATGCCGAAGTTCAGCTGATGGAAGCCGGCGAGCGTGATGAACTGGAACTTGTAGCCCATCGCACCCAGCTCCTTCTGGAACTTGGCGATCGTCGCGTCGTCGAGGTTCTTCTTCCAGTTGAACGACGGCGAGCAGTTGTAGGCGAGCTTCTTGCCCGGATGCGCCCTCTGCACGGCCTCGGCGAACTTGCGGGCCTGTTCGAGGTCCGGCTTGCCGGTCTCCATCCAGATCAGGTCACAGTAGGGAGCGTAAGCGATCGCACGGGCGATGCAGGGCTCGATGCCGTTCTTGACCTGGTAGAAGCCTTCCGCAGTCCGGCCGGCGTCGTAGTCGACGAAGGGCTTGTCGCGCTCGTCGATGTCCGAGGTCAAAAGCTTTGCGGCTTCCGCGTCGGTACGGGCGACGATCAGCGTCGGAACACCCATGACGTCGGCGGCAAGACGTGCAGCCGTCAGGTTGCGGATGTGCGCGGCGGTCGGGATCAGAACCTTGCCGCCGAGATGGCCGCACTTCTTTTCCGATGCCAGCTGGTCCTCGAAGTGAACGCCGGCAGCACCCGCCTCGATGAAGGCCTTCATGATCTCGAAGGCGTTGAGCGGACCGCCGAAGCCTGCTTCCGCGTCAGCAACGATCGGAGCGAACCAGGTATCGACGGAGAGGCCCTTGCCTTCCGATGTCTCGATCTGGTCGGCACGCTGCAGCGTCTTGTTGATGCGCTTGGCCAGTTCAGGAGCGGCGTTCGCCGGATAGAGCGACTGGTCCGGATACATGGCGGACGCTGTGTTGGCGTCGGCAGCGACCTGCCAGCCGGAGAGATAGATCGCCTTCAGGCCGGCGCGGACCATCTGCATGGCCTGGTTGCCGGAGAGCGCACCGAGCGCATTGACGAAGGGCTCCTCGTTGATCAGCTTCCACAGCCGGTTCGCACCCATTTCGGCGAGCGAGTACTTGATCTCGACCGACCCGCGCAGGCGCTTGACGTCTTCCGGCGTATAGGGACGCTGGATACCGTCATAGCGGTCCTTCGATGCGCTCGGAACGAGATTGTAAAAATCAGTCATAGCAAACTCCCTTTTGCTCCGGTGCCTAAGAAGCCCGATTTTTCGGTCGGCGGCTCCTCGCTCGTGATGTGACGATATTTACAGTGCGGCGCAAAAAACGACCAGAAAATTCGATAAAACAACGAGATGAAAGAGGTTAGGATGTCTTGCCTTTGACAAGGCGTCGCTGTAAAATTGTAAAAATCGTAAAAGCGTCTTGAGACGTCAGGCCGGGCTCGTTCTGTAAAGGTATGTAAAATGGCGGAACACAAGATCTTCGCGGGGCCCAGGGTCCGGCGTATCCGCAACGGACTGGGCCTGACCCAGACGGCGATGGCCGAGGCGCTGGAAATCTCACCCTCCTACCTGAACCTGATCGAGCGCAACCAGCGCCCGCTGACGGTGCAGCTGCTGCTGAAGCTCGCCGCCGTCTACAAGGTCGATCTCGACGAGCTTCAGGGGGAGGCCGGCGGCACCGCAAGCCAGTTGCGGGAGGTCTTTGCCGATCCGCTGCTCGCCGGCGAGGTGCCTGGCGACCAGGAACTGATCGAGGTGGCCGAGGCCGCTCCCAATGCCGCGAACGGCGTGATCAAGCTCTACCGGGCCTATCGCGAGCAGGCGAGCCGGTTGACGGACCTCGCCGAGCTTCTGGCGCGCGAGGGCCATGCGACCTCGCTCTCCGGCACGCGGTTGCCGATCGACGAGGTGCGCGAGACCTTCGAGAAGCGGCCGAACTTCTTTGCCCGCATCGATGATGCGGCGGAGGCTTTCCACACCGGGCTCGCGCTTTCGGCAGGTGACGATCTCGCCGTAGCGCTGAAAAACTGGCTTCGCGCCAAGCATGGCATTGTCGTCCGCGCGCTGCCGATCCATGCAATGCCCAATCTGCGGCGGCGCTACGATCGCCATTCGATGCGGCTCTTCCTGTCCGAGCGGCTCTCGCCCTTCGATCATCTGCGCGAAATCGCCATGGAGGTCTGTCTGCTGGCTCTCGGCGAGGAAATTCTCGCCGAGCTGGAGGCGCTTTCCTTCTCGACCGGCGAAGCAAAGCGCCTCGGCCGCTTCGAGCTCGCCCGCTATGCCGCCCACGCGCTCGTCATGCCCTACGGCGCCTTTCTTTCGGCGGCCCAGCGTGCCCGCTACGATGTCGACCTGCTGCGCTCGCGATTTTCGGTTTCCTACGAGCAGGTGGCGAACCGGTTGACCATGCTGCAGCGCCCCGGTGCTGCAGGCATCCCCTTCTTCATGCTCGAGGTCGACAACGCCGGCCATCGTTTCCGCAAGGCCGGTGCGAACGGCTTCCCGCAGGCGAAATTCGGTGGTGGCTGCCCGAAGCTCAACATCCACGCCGCCTTCGCCCAGCCGGCGCAAATTCTCGTCGACCACGTGGAGATGCCGGACGGCACCGGCTTCCTGACGGTTTCGCGGACTCTCGACGGGCCGCAGGCGGGGTTCAACGAGCGGGTCCGGCGCACGGCACTGCTGCTCGGCTGCGACATCGCCTATCGCGACGAGGTGGTCTACGGGCAGGCGGTCGCCGGCGGCCTGCCGCCGGTTGCCGTCGGTACGGTGTGCCGGCTCTGCGAGAGGCAGGGCTGTCTTGCCCGCGCCGAGCCTCCGGTGACACGTCCGCTCGGCCTGGATGAGATGGTGACCGGACTCTCCGCCTTCGACTTCCAGTGAGCGACGTCTTCTTCTCGGCGTCGCCTTTTTTCCCTTGTCGCCTGCCGATTTCCTTTCTAGTCTGCCAAAAACAAAGAATAATGAAGGGCGTTCGCCCACCCCCGGGGAATAAAAGACAGGAGATACTATGAGATCGGCTTTCATCCGTCTGGCGTCGGCAGCCACGGCAACGCTGCTGTTTGCGGCCGCCGCGAATGCTCAGGAGCGCGTGGTCCACGTCTACAACTGGTCGGACTACATCGACGAGTCGGTGCTGGAAGAATTCACGAAGGAGACCGGCATCAAGGTCGTCTACGACGTGTTCGACAGCAACGAACTGCTCGAGACCAAGCTGCTCGCCGGTGGCTCCGGTTATGACGTCGTCGTCCCGACGGCTCCCTTCCTCGCCCGTCAGATCCAGGCCGGGGTATTCCAGAAGCTCGACAAGTCGAAGCTGCCGAACCTGAAGAACATGTGGCCGGACGTCATGGAGCGCCTGGCCAAGTACGACCCCGGCAACGAATACGCCGTCAACTACATGTGGGGCACCACCGGCATCGGCTACAACGTCGACAAGGTGAAGGCCGCCCTCGGCGACGTGCCGGTCGACAGCTTCGACGTTCTCTTCAAGCCGGAGAATGCCGAGAAGCTGAAATCCTGCGGCATCAACATCCTCGATGCTTCGGATGAAACCTTCGCGATCGCGCTCAACTATGTCGGCAAGAATCCGGACAGCAAGGATGCGGCCGAACTCGAGGAGGGCGGCAAGGTCTATATGGACATTCGCCCGTCGGTGAAGACCTTCAATTCCTCCTCCTATATTGACGACCTTGCCAACGGCGATATCTGCATGACGATCGGCTGGTCCGGTGACGTGCTGCAGGCCAAGGCCCGCGCCGAAGAAGCCAAGAACGGCGTCCACATCGAATACGTCATCCCGAAGGAAGGCACCTATATGTGGTTCGACAACCTGGCGATCCCCGCCGACGCCCAGAATGTCGAAGAAGCCCACGAGTTCATCAACTTCCTGATGAAACCCGATGTTATCGCCAAGGCGTCCAACTACGTCCAGTACGCGAACGGCAACCTCGCCTCGCAGTCGCTGCTCGACGAAAGCGTCTTCAAGAACCCCTCCGTCTATCCCGATCCGGAGACGATGAAGAAGCTCTTCACCATCTCGCCCTATGGCCCGAAGGAACAGCGTGTCCTCAACCGGGTCTGGACACAGATAAAAACGGGCAACTGACCCGCAGGCGAATTGACCGGGCGCGCATCGACGCGCCCGGTGTCGTTTTCACGGTATGAACTTTTACATTCAGGAATTTGGGTCGGGCTATGGCGAAGTCTCTGGGACCGGTAAAGCGAAAATTCTCACCATGGACCGATCCGGGGGCGGTGCCCTTCATCCGCTTCGAGAACGTCACCAAGCGCTTCGGTGACTTCACGGCGGTGAGCAATCTCAGCCTCGATATCTACGAGCGGGAATTCTTCTCGCTGCTCGGGCCATCGGGTTGCGGCAAGACCACGCTGATGCGCATGCTGGCGGGCTTCGAAGAGCCGACAGAGGGGCGTATCCTGCTGCAGGGAAAGGATATTTCGGGCGTGCCGCCCTACCGGCGGCCGACCAACATGATGTTCCAGTCCTACGCGCTCTTCCCGCACATGACCGTCGAGAAGAACATCGCCTTCGGGCTCGAACAGGACAAGCTGCCGAAAGGCGAGATCGACGCGCGCGTCCAGGAGATGCTGAAGCTCGTCAAGCTCGAGCAATTCGCCAAGCGCAAGCCGAACCAGCTTTCCGGCGGCCAGCGCCAGCGTGTGGCGCTCGCCCGTTCACTTGCCAAGCGTCCGAAGGTGCTTTTGCTGGACGAGCCGCTCGGCGCGCTCGACCGCAAGCTCCGCGAGGAGACGCAGTTCGAACTCATCGACATCCAGACGACGCTCGGCCTCACCTTCCTGATCGTCACCCACGACCAGGAAGAGGCAATGACGGTGTCCGACCGCATCGCGGTCATGGACAAGGGCGTCATCGTGCAGGTCGCGACGCCCGCCGAGATCTACGAGGCGCCGAACAGCCGCTACGTTGCGGATTTCATCGGCGACATCAACATCGTCGAAGGCACCTTCGAGGGCCGCGCGAACGACGGCCGCAACGGCAGTGAAGTGGTCAGGGTTTCCTGCGGAAGCTTCACGGCCGCGGTGGAGCAACAATGCGACGTGGCCCCCGGCGCGAGCGTCGCTTTCGCGGTCCGCCCGGAAAAGGTGCGCATCTCGCTGGACAAGCCGGCGGAAACCGCGACCAACGCGCTTTACGGCGAGGTCTGGGACATCGGCTATCTCGGCGACTTTTCAGTCTTCGTCGTCAAGCTGGAGGACGGGCGCACCTTCCGCGCCGCGCAGGCGAACATTTCCCGTCTCGTCGACCGGCCGATCACCTATGGCGACATGGTCTGGCTGACCTGGCCGGCCGATGCCGGCCTCGTGCTGACGCGCTGAGGAGAGAACGATGGAAGGAGAGATATCGCTCCCCAAGGCAAGTCCGGCGCGCTGGCTCGTCGTTCTGATCCCATATGCATGGATGGCGCTTTTCTTTCTCGCGCCATTCCTCATCGTCGTGAAGATCTCTCTTTCCGACACCGCGATCGCGATGCCGCCCTATCTCCCCGTGTTCGAGGGTTTTTCCGCGCTTCGCGACTTCGCCTCCCAGCTCGATTTCGAAAACTATTTCTTCCTCACCGAGGATCCGCTCTATTACAGCGCTTACCTGTCGTCGCTGCGGATTGCGGTGATTTCCACCTTTCTTCTGCTCCTGATCGGCTATCCGATCGCGCTCGGCATGGCGCGGGCCTCCGTGACCATCCGCCCGACGCTGCTGATGCTGGTGATCCTGCCTTTCTGGACGTCGTTCCTGATCCGCGTCTATGCCTGGATCGGCATTCTCAAGCCGGAGGGGCTTCTGACGCTCGTGCTGCAGGCTCTGCACATCTATGGGCCGGACCAACAGGTGCAGATCTTCCGCACCGAGACGGCGATCTTCATCGGCATCGTCTATTCCTACCTGCCCTTCATGGTGCTGCCGCTTTATTCGGCGCTCGAAAAGCTCGACGGCACGCTGCTGGAAGCAGCGAGCGACCTCGGCTGCCCGCCGTGGAAGGCCTTCTGGCGCATCACCTTCCCGCTGTCGATCCCGGGCGTGATCGCCGGTTCCATGATCTGCTTCATCCCGATCACCGGCGAGTTCGTCATCCCTGATCTGCTCGGCGGCCCGAACACGTTGATGATCGGCAAGACGCTCTGGACGGAGTTCTTCGGCAACCGCGACTGGCCGCTCGCCTCCGCGGTCGCCGTGGTGCTGCTGCTGCTTCTGGTCATTCCGATCATGATCTTCCAGAACCAGCAGCAGAAGGTGTGAGGTGACGCCATGAAGCCCGGCAAGTTCGACGCCACCGCCCTCACCATCGGGTTCGCCTTCCTCTATCTCCCCATCGTCATTCTCGTCATCTATTCCTTCAACGAGTCGAAGCTCGTCACCGTGTGGGGCGGTTTCTCGCTCAAATGGTACGGTGCGCTCTGGCAGAACCAGGGCCTCCTCGATGCTGCCTGGGTGACGATCCGCGTCGGCCTGCTCAGCGCCACGCTGGGCACCGTTCTCGGCACGCTCGCGGCATTGGCGCTGGTGCGCTACGGCCGGTTTCCCGGACGGGTGCTGTTCTCCGGCATGGTCTACGCGCCGCTCGTCATGCCGGAGGTCATCACCGGCCTGTCGCTGCTTCTGCTGTTCGTGGCGGTCGGTCTCGATCGCGGCATGCTGACGCTGACACTCGCCCACATCACCTTCACGATGTGCTACGTGGCGATCGTCGTGCAGTCGCGGCTTCTGACCTTCGACCGTAGCCTCGAGGAGGCCGCGCTCGATCTCGGCTGCCCTCCGGTCCGGACCTTCTTCAAGATCACGCTGCCGCTCATCATGCCGGCCGTAGTCTCCGGCTGGATGCTCGCCTTCACGCTGTCGCTCGACGATCTGGTCATATCGAGCTTCACGACCGGTCCCGGAGCGACGACCCTGCCGATCAAGATCTATTCTCAGGTCCGTCTGGGGGTCACGCCGGAGATCAACGCCGTCTGCACCATCCTCATCGGCATCGTGACGATCGGCGTCATCATCGCCTCGATCACCACGAAGCAGCGCGAATTGCAGCGCCTGCGCGACGAGCACGTCGCCGCGACCCAGGCGTGATGGCGTTCCTCAGGGGGCAGGCGACATTACGGGATCGGGCCACGAACCGCCGATGAAGAAGCGAAGCGGCGGTGCAGCCGTTTCCCCGGCGACGGCTGGCCGTGAGAGAACGGCCGAAAGCGCAAGCCCCTGGCTCGCATAGGGAATGATGCCGGAGAGTTTCAGGTCTTCCGAAGGTCCTTCCAGTCGTGCCTCGTCGATCGTAGCCGATCCCGCGGAGAGGTGTGCTGCGAAGACCAGTGTGTCGAAGGGCAGGTCGGCGCCGAGTGCTTCGCTGAGGTGGAAGAACGGCTTCTCTCCGGCGAGGCGACGCAGTGCCGCGGTATCGATGCCACGCAAGGCGCCGGCGCTAGCCGCAAATCGCATCGTGCCGTCGATGCCGGAAGGGTCTGCCGCCCATATGGGACGGTCGGCCTTGAGGGCGACGTCGAGCGAGCCGCGACCGCTCGGCAGCGGCCCCTTGAGCGCAAGGCGTTCGGCAAGATCCGGCAGGTCCGCGTCGGCGAGCGACAGCTGCAATGTCCCACCGCCCGCAAAACTCGGGCCGGCGCCGTCGAGCCGCGCCTGCAGCCGGCCGCTAGCAAAGGTGCCGTCGGCAATGTCGAACTGAATCTTGTCGTGCGTGGCGAGCAGGCTCGCGGCGATATTCTCGATCGTGAAGGGCGCGAGCCGCGCTTCGCCGGCTGAAAGCGACAGGTCGAAATCGAGTTGGCGCGGGAGCGCTTCACCGGAGCCGTTCTTCTGGGAGAAGGCGTCGAGCAGGCGGGTCACGTCGATCCGGTCGAAGGCGAGCGTGCCGGAGAGTCGACGCCGCCCGCGCTCCGGCGGCGACAGTTCCAGGATGCCGGTCGCGTGGGCGTCATCGACCGTAAGTTCCAGCTGGTCGAACCGCAGGTCGCGGCCGGTCTTGACGAGTTCGGCGGAAACGCTCGCCGTGCGCGCCGTTTCTATGCCGGGCAGGTGCGCGCCGCTCAGAGCAGTGAGCGACTTGACGTCGGCGATGCTGGCTTTCAGTGAACCGGAAATCAGGTCGTCCCCGGCGAGGCTCGCGCGCCCGTCGAAGGAGGCGGTCAGGATCGGCGAGCTCCAGGCAAGTGCGATCGATGCCTCGCGTCCGCCGAAAAACAGCAGCGGTTGTGGCGTCGAGAGGTCCAGCCGGGCCTCCCGGCCGCCGATCCGGAGCGTCACATAGGCGGTAAGCGCCGAGGAAAGCCGCGGCCAGGAGACGTCGGCCAGAATGCCGTCGACGACGAAAGTCCGCCGCGAGGTCTGGTCGTGGATCGCGATGCTGCCTTCCTCGACCGTGACGGAGCCGACCTCCGCATCGGCGGCTGCCTCCAGCGTCTGGTGTCCGCCCTCGCGCGGACGAACGCTCTTCACCGCGCTGCTCAGGCGTCCCTCGCTCGCCCAGTCCAGTCGCCCTTGCTCGTCGCGCTCCACGAAGACGCGTGGACGTCCGAGGCGGAATTCGCGGAATTCGGGCGCGCCGCGGACGGCGTCAAGCAGGCCGAACGAGGCGGAGAGACGTTCGATTTCCGCCAGCACCTTCTCTCCTTCGGTAGTCGGCTTGCTGATCCGCACGGCGTTGAGAGTGATCCGCGGTTCGGGGAAGAAGGAGATTTCCGGCGCCCCGTCGATCCGGACGGTGTGCCCGGTCCATTCCGCCACTGCCCGTTCCATCGCCGACCGCACGAGGCTGCTCGACACGAGATAGGGAGCGGCAAGGCGGGAGACGAAATAGACCGAAAGCACCGCGACAACGACGACGAGTGTCCATTGCAGGACGCGTTCCGCCTTCCGCTTCTGCCGGCTCCTCTTCCTGCGCAAGGGTCTGCTCCGTTCGTCGGCCATGCTCGAATGTAAGCCCGTTCCAAGGTTTTGGCGATGCGGCGTCTCGACCGCGGATATCGCAAATGCCCGCGACTGGCAATTCGCCCGCCTACCGCGCCTGCGATCTTTATATTGCGGTGCAAACTGCTATACAGGCGAAGGACGTGAGGAGGACGCCATGCAACAGGAAATGCCGCTTTGGTCGCCGTCTGAGGAATTCCGAAAGTCGACGCCGCTTTATCAGTTCATGCAATGGTGCGGCGAGCGCACGGGGCGCGATTTCCGCGATTACGATGCTTTTTACGACTGGTCGATCGCGGACCGCAGTGCTTTCTGGTCGGCCGTCTGGGATTATTGCGACGTCAAGGGAGAGAAGGGCGAGCGCCTGCTCGTCGACGGCGACGATATGCTCGCAGCCCGGTTCTTTCCCGACGCCCGGCTCAATTTCGCCGAGAACCTGCTGCCGCTCGCCGGCGACGGCGATGCCCTGATCTTCCGCGGCGAAGACAAGGCGGAAGACCGCTGGTCCTGGGACCGGTTGCGGTCGACGGTTTCGCGGCTGCAGCAGGCCTACCGGGCTCTCGGGATAGGAGAAGGCGACCGGATCGCCGCGATGATGCCGAACATGCCGGAGACGGTGGCGACCATGCTCGCCTGCGCGTCGCTCGGCGGCACCTTCTCGTCCTGCTCGCCCGACTTCGGCGAGCG
>DATGWU010000017.1:0-3868 GCA_035299345.1 Rhizobium sp. | reverse complement strand
CCCGGCTCTTGCGCGGACTGTCTGTCATGAATTCTCCGAAACGGCGCGGACCGTCGTCTTGCGCAGGACTTCGTCGCGCGGGCCGAAGGCGACCATGCGACCTTCATTGAGCACGAGGACATGATCGACCGCGGCAAGCGCACTCGGGCGGTGGGCGATGACGATCACGACCGAGCCCGCCTTGCGGGCGGCGATGATGGCATTGGTGAGGGCGGCTTCCCCTTCGGCGTCGAGGCTGGCATTCGGCTCGTCGAGGACGATGAGGAACGGCGTGCCGTAGAGGGCGCGGGCAAGTCCGACGCGCTGGCGCTGACCGGCCGACAGGATCGCGCCGCCGGCGCCGATGCGGGTGTCGTAGCCGTCCGGCATCGAGAGGATCAGGCTGTGGGCGCCAGCCATCGTCGCCGCCTCGATGATCGCCTCCGGTTTCGCCTGCGGCGCGAAGCGGGCGATGTTCTCGGCGATCGTGCCGTCGAAGAGTTCGACATCCTGCGGCAGATAGCCGATCGCGGAGCCGAGCGCTTCGGGATCCCATTGGGCGAGCTCGGCGCCGTCGAGGCGTACCGTTCCGCGGGCCGTCGGCCACACGCCGACGAGAATGCGCGCCAGCGTCGACTTGCCCGAGCCGCTCGGTCCGATGATCCCGAGGCCCTGGCCTGCCTTGAGCTCGAAGCCGACATCCCGGACGATGATCGCGGTCGTGCCCGGCGCAACCGCGGTGATCGCGACCGCCGCGATCGTCTGCCGGGGCACCGGCAGGGCCATCGGCACGCTGCCGGTTCTCAGCTTCTCGAGGACTTCCTCGAGCCGCCGACGCGCCTGGCGGGCGTTCACGAAGCCGCGCCACTGGCCGATCACCAGCTCGATGGGCGCCAGCGCCCGGGAGGTGAGGATGGAGGCGGCGATCATCGCGCCGGGAGAGGCGAGTTGCCAGATCGCCAGCCAGGCCCCGAGCGCCAGAACGCCCGACTGGAGTGCGAGGCGGAAGATCTTGGAAGCAGCGGAGAAGCTGCTCGTGACGTCGCCGGCACGTCGTTGCTTCTCTATGAAGTCGGCGTTGGTCGCGTCCCAGCGGGCGGCATAGGCTTCGCGCATGCCCATCGCCTGCAGCACCTCGGCGTTGCGCCGTCCGGCTTCCAGGTAGTCCGAGCGTCTCGCCGCAAGCAGGGAGAGGAGCCGCATCGGTTCTCGTAGCATCACTTCGCTAGTGAGGGTCAGCGCGATCAGCACGACGGCACCCGCGACGGCGAGCCAGCCGAAATAGGGATGGAAGAGGAAGAGGATGACGAGGTAAAGCGGCAGCCACGGCAGGTCGGCGATCGCGATCGGCCCCTGACCGCTCATGAAGCCACGCAGCTGATCGAGATCGCGCAGCGGTTGCGGCACGCTCTCCTTCTTCGAAAGCCGTAGCGGCAGCTTGAGGACGGCGTCGAAGGCAGGTCTGCCGAGCTGTTCTTCGAGCCGTTGTCCGATCTGTGTGAGGATACGCGAACGGATGACCTCGAACAGGGCCTGGAACACGTAGAGCGCGACGGCGAGCATCGACAGCGCCACCAGCGTCGGCACGCTGCGGCTCGCCAGGACCCGGTCGTAGACCTGCATCATGAAGAGCGGTCCGGTGAGCATCAGGATGTTGGTCACGGCACTGAGGGCGACGATGCCGACGAAGGCGGCTCTGGTTTGCCTCAAGGCCGCGGCAACCAGGGGGCGTCGCGTCTCTTGCAATGTGGCAGTCAAATCATCCCCCTGGCACTTACGAAATCGCTGGCGTTCCCGCCATTCGCTGCGGCAAGCTTCAGCAGAATCTCGTGGAGATTGCAATGGCTTCCGGCGGCCTCCCGCGCGCAATGCCGCTTCTCCCATGCTGTGAAAATCAGGCGGAATTCAGATGGCCGGGCCTGCGTCTTCATAACGTATCGGCGCAGCGCCGGCGTCCACCTCCCGCCGGAGAAGAAAGAAGAACGGTTGTTCCATGCCGCGCATGTCCATCAGGCCGAGGACGCGGACTGCATCGATGCGCCGGAAACAGTCGATCACCGGAAGCGAGTCATAGACCATCGCGGCGCTGACGACACCGCGGAAAGCGACACTCCGCAGCCGTGCGGCCGGCCGACGGGTCGAGAGGAGATGACCGAAGCGACGGAAAAGCTGCACGGGGATCGGACCGAGCCACAGACGCGGGCTACGCTGAAGACGCCTGAGTGGAATACAGGCAGGATCGAGTGCGAAGAGCTTTCCAGTCCGGCGACGGAAAAGCAAAGGGTCGACATCTTCGGACGAGCGGAAATCCTTGCCGTACCAGGAAAGTGTCTCCAGCACGCCGTCGAGCGGATGACCGGTCGGCAAATCCAGACCGCGCCAGCGCCCAAGCATTCTCGCCTCCTCCACGGCCTCCAATCCATCGAAGTGGCCCAGCGCCAGCCGTGTCGAGATCGCATGATCCTCCCACTCAGCGAGCCAGGCGGGCGCCGCCGGTCCGCTTGCCGAAGCATCGGAAATCTCGGCAACGCCATAATCGCGAGTCTGCCTTCCGCTCGCCATCGCCGGGTGCCAGCCGTCAATCCGTATGTAGCCTGTCATGGCGCGTCTCCTTGACGCTCATGCGTCGTCAGGTTTGCGCGCATATTCCGCCGCGAGATCGATGTCGACCTTCTCGACGCCCGGAACGGAAAGGGCGATTTCGACGGCGCGGTCGATTTCCTCGGGCCAGGTGACGCCGCCGGAGAGAAAGACCGTACTTCCGGTGGCGGTTACCGAGATATCACTGGCGTCAACGCCTTCACTGACGGCGAGCAACCGCGCCACCGCCGTTTCCACCGGTTCGCGATCACCGAATTCGATCTCTACCTCCGGCTTCTCTCCGAAAAAACGCTGCGGTTTGAAAACCATGTCGCGCCTCCTGTCATCCTTCCGGGCCACCTGACGGGAGAACGCGCGGGGCACGCGTTTGTTCAACCGTGGTCAGTAGCCGCCGATGACCGGCAGGATCTCGCCGGTGATGTAGCTCGAGCACTGCGGCGAGGCGAGGAAGACATAGGCCGGTGCCAGCTCTTCCGGTTGCGCCGGACGTTTCATCGGCACCTTGGAGCCGAACTGCGGGACCTGCTCGGCCTGCTTGTCGGACGGATTGAGCGGTGTCCAGACCGGGCCGGGCGCCACGGCGTTCACGCGTATGCCACGGCTTACCAGGTTGGAGGCGAGCGCGCGGGTGAAGGAGTGGATTCCGCCCTTGGTCATCGAATAATCGATAAGTGCCGCACTACCCATGAGCCCGACGACCGAACCGGTATTGATGATTGATGAGCCTTCCCTGAGATGCGGTACCGCCGCCTTGGCCATGTAGAAGTAGCCATAGAGGTTGGTCTTGATCGTCATGTCGAAGTGTTCGATCGAGAGATCCTCGATCGTCTTCGAGTGCACCTGGAAGGCGGCGTTGTTGACGAGAACGTCGATCTTGCCGAACGTTTTGACGGTCTCATCGATCACCTGCCGGCAATAGTCCGGATCGCGGACATCTCCGCGGCTGACGAGGCAGCGACGCCCTTCCGCTTCGACCGCGTGGCGTGTCTCATCCGCGTCGCGGTCCTCGGCGAGATGCGAGATCGTCACATCGGCGCCTTCGCGGGCGAAGAGGATTGCGACGGCCCGGCCGATTCCGGAGTCGCCGCCCGTAATCACGGCGACCATGCCGTCGAGTTTGCCCGAGCCTTTGTAGAAGGGAGCGTCGTACATCGGCGGCGGATCAAGACGGTATTCCATGCCCGGTTTGGGCTCGTGCTGCGGCGGAAACGGCGGTTCGGGATAACGCCGTGCTCCCGCCTGGACCGCGCGGCTTCCATCTTTCGACTTGCCTTGGCTCGCATCGGCG
>DATGWU010000016.1:0-9554 GCA_035299345.1 Rhizobium sp. | reverse complement strand
GGCCATCAGGCTGAGGCGATCCTCGAAGAGACTAAGGAAAAGTACAAGGGCAAGTACATTCTCGCCGTCGAGGGCAATCCGCCGCTCAACGAGGATGGCATGTTCTGTATCGACGGCGGCAAGCCCTTCGTCGAAAAGCTGAAATGGATGGCGGAAGACGCCATGGCCATCATCGCCTGGGGCGCCTGCGCCTCCTGGGGCTGTGTGCAGGCCGCCAAACCGAACCCGACGCAGGCCACGCCGATCGACAAGGTCATCCGTGACAAGCCGATCATCAAGGTGCCGGGCTGTCCGCCGATCGCCGAAGTCATGACCGGCGTCGTCACCTTCATCACCACCTTCGGCAAGCTTCCGGAACTCGACCGGCAGGGCCGCCCGAAGATGTTCTATTCGCAGCGCATTCACGACAAGTGCTACCGCCGTCCGCATTTCGACGCCGGCCAGTTCGTCGAGGAGTGGGACGACGAGGGCGCGCGCAAGGGCTACTGTCTCTACAAGATGGGCTGCAAGGGTCCGACGACCTACAATGCCTGCTCGACGGTCCGCTGGAACAACGGCGTCTCCTTCCCGATCCAGTCCGGCCACGGCTGCATCGGCTGTTCCGAAGAAGGCTTCTGGGACAAGGGCAGCTTCTACGACCGACTGACCACGATCAACCAGTTCGGCGTCGAGGCCAATGCCGACCAGATCGGCAGGACGGCGGCCGGCGTCGTCGGCGCGGCGATCGTCGCGCATGCCGGTATCACCGCGGTCAAGCGGGTCACCGCAAAGAACCGCGAAAAGACCGACGCATAACGGGGAGGGTATCATCCATGACAATCCAGACGCCAAACGGCTTCACGCTCGACAATTCCGGAAAGCGCATCGTGGTCGACCCGGTGACCCGCATCGAAGGTCACATGCGTGTCGAGGTGAACGTCGATGAGAACAACGTCATCCGCAATGCCGTCTCGACCGGCACCATGTGGCGCGGCATCGAGGTGATCCTGAGGAACCGCGATCCGCGTGACGCCTGGGCCTTCACCGAACGGATCTGCGGCGTGTGCACCGGCACCCATGCGCTCACCTCGGTGCGTGCGGTGGAAAATGCACTCGGTATCAGCATCCCCGAGAACGCCAATTCGATCCGCAACCTGATGCAGCTTGCGCTGCAGGTGCATGACCACGTCGTCCACTTCTATCACCTGCACGCACTCGACTGGGTGGACGTTGTTTCGGCGCTCTCGGCTGACCCGAAGGCGACATCGGCACTTGCCCAATCCGTGTCCGACTGGGCGCTTTCCTCGCCCGGCTACTTCAAGGACATCCAGGGGCGGCTCAAGAAGTTCGTCGAATCCGGCCAGCTCGGTCCGTTCAAGAACGGCTATTGGGGCAACGCCTCCTACAAGCTGCCGCCGGAAGCGAACCTCATGGCGGTCGCCCACTATCTGGAGGCGCTCGACTTCCAGAAGGAGATCGTCAAGATCCATACGATCTTCGGCGGCAAGAACCCGCATCCGAACTGGCTGGTCGGCGGCGTGCCGTGCCCGATCAATGTCGACGGCACCGGTGCCGTGGGTGCGATCAACATGGAGCGGCTGAACTACGTCACCTCGATCATCGACCAGCTCATCGAGTTCAACGACAAGGTCTATATCCCCGACATCATGGCGATCGGCTCCTTCTACAAGGACTGGCTCTATGGCGGCGGGCTCTCGGGCAAGAACGTGCTCGCCTATGGCGACGTGCCGGAACATGCCAACGACTACAGCGAGGCGAGCCTGAAACTGCCGCGCGGTGCGATCATCAACGGCAATCTTTCGGAAGTCTTCCCGGTCGATCACGCCGATCCGGAGCAGATCCAGGAATATGTCACGCACTCCTGGTACAAATATCCGGACGAGAGCAAGGGGCTCCACCCCTGGGACGGCGTCACCGAACCGCATTACGAGCTCGGCCCGAATGCGAAGGGCACCAAGACCAACATCGAGGAGCTCGACGAGGCCGGCAAGTATTCGTGGATCAAGGCCCCGCGCTGGCGCGGCAATGCCATGGAGGTCGGCCCGCTCGCCCGCTGGATCGTCGGTTACGCCCAGAACAAGGCGGAGTTCAAAGACCCGGTCGACAAGGTGCTGAAGGATCTCGGCCTGCCGACCTCGGCACTCTTCTCGACGCTCGGCCGGACCGCGGCGCGCGCGCTCGAATCGCAGTGGGCGGGCTACCAGATGCGGCATTTCCAGAACAAGCTGATCGCCAATATCAAGAACGGCGACAGCGCGACGGCGTTCGTCGACAAGTGGAAGCCGGAAACCTGGCCTTCGGAAGTGAAGGGCGTCGGTTTCACCGAGGCTCCGCGCGGCGCACTCGCCCACTGGATCAAGATCAAGGACGGCAAGATCGAGAACTACCAGTGCGTCGTGCCGACCACCTGGAACGGCAGCCCGCGTGACCCGCAGGGCAATATCGGTGCGTTCGAAGCCTCACTGATGGACACGCCGATGTCCGATCCCGCCCAGCCGCTCGAAATCCTCAGAACCATCCATTCCTTCGATCCGTGCCTCGCATGCTCCACGCATGTGATGAGCCCGGACGGACAGGAAATGGCAAAGGTTCAGGTGCGGTGAGGAGGACCGGCAATGACCATGCACGAATCCCTCACCGCCTCGGACTCCCACGGCGAAGCCGCCGTGGAGCGCCAGAGCGTCTATGTCTATGAAGCGCCGGTCCGCATCTGGCATTGGGTCAATGCCTTCGCGATCTTCACGCTGGCGCTGACGGGCTATTTCATCGGTTCACCTCTCCCGGCCGTGCCGGGGGAGGCGAGTGCGAACTTCCTGATGGGCTACATCCGCTTTGCCCATTTCGCCGCCGGGCAGGTGCTCGCGGTCTTCCTGCTTCTCAGGATCTACTGGGCTTTCGTCGGAAACGTGCACGCCCGGCAGATCTTCTACGTGCCCTTCTGGAAGTGGCAGTACTGGAAAGAATGGTGGCATGAGGTGAAGTGGTACACTTTCCTCACCTCCAAGCCGAAGAAGTATGTCGGCCACAATCCGCTGGCACAGTTCACGATGTTTCTCGCCTTCACCCTGCCGCTCGTCTTCATGGTGGTGACCGGCTTCGCCCTCTACAGCGAAGGGGCCGGGCGTGACAGTTGGGAATATGCGCTGTTCGGCTGGGTGTTCTCGATCTTCCCGAACAGCCAGGACCTGCACACCTGGCACCACCTCGGCATGTGGGTGATCCTGCTCTTCGTGATGGTCCACATCTACGTGGCCGTCCGCGAGGACATCATGAGCCGGCAGAGCATCATCTCCTCGATGATTTCCGGTGAGCGCATGTTCAAGGACAAGGAGGACTGAATGGCGGAAGCGATCGCGACGTCGACGCCGAGGGTCCTCGTTCTCGGGATCGGCAACATCCTTTGGGCGGACGAGGGCTTCGGCGTCCGGGCGGTGGAGGCCTTTCACAGGGGCTTCGCGGTACCGGAGAACGTCACCGTGCTCGATGGCGGCACGCAGGGGCTCTATCTCGTTCAGTTCGTCAACGAGCACGACAGGCTGATCGTCTTCGATGCGATCGACTACGGGCTGGAACCTGCGACGCTGAAGCTGGTGGAGGACCACGAGGTGCCGAAATTCACCGGCGCCAAGAAGATGAGCCTGCACCAGACCGGCTTTCAGGAGGTGCTGAGTGCCGCCGATCTGATGGGGCGGTATCCCGAGCGGCTCGCGCTGATCGGTTGCCAGCCCGTGGACCTTGAAGACTGGGGCGGTCCGCTGACCGGCCCGGTCGCAGCGGTGATACCCGCAGCCGTCGAACTGGCGGCGGATATTCTCGGACGCTGGGGTGTCGCGGTGACGCGGCGTCCCGAGGGAGCGACGGTGCCGCCGCTCCTGGAAAACGACATCGATTTCGACAGCTACGAGCGGCGCACCGCGCGCGCTGCCGGCGCCAACCTCTAGGGGAACGACAATGAAGAGATTTCGTACACTTGCGCTGTTCGTGCTGGCGGCGCTTCCCGCGACCGCCGAGGCGCACACCGGCGTCGGACTTCACAGTCACGGACTCGAGGCCGGGTTCTCGCATCCCTTCACCGGGCTCGACCACATGCTTGCGATGATCGGCGTCGGCCTCTGGGCCGCGAGCCTGGGCGGGCGGGCGCGATACCTCGTTCCGCTCTCCTTCATGGGCGTGATGGTCGCTGGCGGACTTCTCGGCATCGCCGGTATCGCCTTGCCGATGGTGGAGACGCTGATTGCCGCCTCGGTCGCTGCGATCGGTCTTGTCGTCCTCCTGAATGTCCGGGTGCCGACGCCGCTCGCCGCGGCCTTCGTCGGCGCCTGTGCGCTGTTCCATGGCCAAGCCCATGGGGTGGAATTACCGGCCATGGCGAACCAGTGGGGCTATGTTGCCGGCTTCGTGCTCGCAACCGGTCTTCTCCATGCCGTGGGCCTCGGTCTCGGCATGGCGCGCTTCGGTAGCGCCGAAGGGATACTGCGGCGGGCAGCGGGCGGTCTCGTCGCCGTCGCGGGGGTTGCCTTGCTCGCCGGCTGACGGATCGAAGAAGGTTCCAACCGGGGGCTGGGGGCGTTCCGGAGTCGAGGAACACAGAGCCGGAGAAGGCGGATGTGCATAGGAATACCCATGCTGATCGTCGAGGCGGGCGAGTTCGAGGCGCTCTGCGAGCGCCACGGAGAGCGGCATCGCATCTCGCTGATGCTCGTCGGCGCCCAGGAGCCCGGCACGTTTGTGCTGACCCATCTCGGCTCGGCGATCCGGGTGATCGACGAGGCGGAGGCGAAGGCGATCGATAATGCGCTCACCGGCCTCTCGGAGGCGGTCGACGGGCGTCCCTTCGAGGCGCTTTTCGAAGACCTGATTTCGCGCGAACCGGAATTGCCCGAACACCTGCGGTGACCTCAGGCCGGACAGATGGAAAGTAAAATGACAAGGGCGGAAACTAAGTTTCCGCCCTTGTCCTTTCCGGTGTATGCCAGACTGGAAATATTGCTTTCATTTCAATGGAAGGTGACTTTTCTGCCAACTGGCACGAGCTTTGCTCCGTATAGGGCGGACACCTTCGGTCACGCCGTTATGGGAGGAGTGAATGCCGTCATTTCTGGTCCGCGCCTTGAGCGAGCGGATGAAACTACCCGTCGTCGATGAGACCTCGATCGATGCCTTCCTCGCGCAGGAGGCGTCGGAGCCGGAACATAGCCTGTTGTTTTTCACTGGAGATCCGGCACAGCGCAGCGAGAGCAACGATGTCGCGGTTGTGATGCCGGAGATCCTGCAGAGCTTTCAGGGCCGACTGAAGGGTGCGGTGGTTGCCCGTCATGCGGAAGAGAAGCTGAAAGCCCGTTTCCACGTCGTGATGATGCCGAGCCTCGTGGTCACGCGGGGAGACGCGGTGCTCGGCGTGCTGTCGCGTATCCGCGACTGGTCGGAATATATGGAGGAGATCGGCCGCTGGCTGCTGCCCGGCGCGCCGGCCCTGCCGCCATCCGCTGGGCCGAAGGTGGAAATCAACTATTCAGGCAAGGGAGCAAGTGCATGAAGGCCGGGTTTTGGGTCGCCCCGGAGGGCGAGGATGCGGCAATGACCGTCATGCCGATCGACGCAGAGCCGCCGACGGCCACCCGCAGGCTGAACTATCTCGCGACCGCGAGTGCGGAGGAGATGATCCGCCGCTGCCGGAGGACTGCGGAACTGCTGCCGAAGATCGCCAATGCGCTGGCGGTTAAGAAGGCCGACGAGCCGGGAACGCTCTTCGACATCACCGATTTTCCTGAGGACGACCGCGAGCTCATCTCGCAGACCTTAGGCGAGGGTGAGGTTGCTGGCGTCGTCGCGCTGCAGAACGGCGTCCTTGCACAGATCCAGGAAGCGGTGATGGCCGGCGTCTGGCGCATCCGCTTCACGAGTACGGACGGAGTTCTCCTTGCCGACTACATCGAGGTTGCCGCGATCCCGGCCGCCGTCCGCGAGGCGACGTCCGCTCTGCCGACGGTCCTTGCCGTGGGAGAGCCGCCGGCCGGCGCCATGAACGTCATGCCCATCCTTCATGAGATCGGCGAGCGCGTCGCGGCCTACGGTGAGGGTGATCCGTCTCACACGATCACCTTCTCGCTGTTGCCGATGAGCCCGGACGACATGGGCTTCCTGCAGGAGACGCTCGGCCCCGGTCCGGTGCAGTTGACGTCCCGTGGCTACGGCACCTGCCGGATTCTTGCGACCGGTGTCCGGCACGTGTGGTCGGTGCAGTTCTACAACGCCATGGACACGATCATCCTCGATACGCTGGAAATCGGCGGGACGCCTTCCGTCGCGATCGCCGCGGAGGAGGATTTTCGCGATTCCGAAAGCCGCCTTAGGGAGATCGAGGAGGCCTATTTCAAATGAGCGGCTTCGAGAATTTCGGCAAGCGCGAGACGATGGACGCTGCCGACCGCATGGAATGCGGGATCTGCTGGCATGTCTACGATCCGGCCGAAGGCGATCCCGTCTGGCAGATCGACATCGGAACGGCCTTTACCGACCTGCCGCCGGACTGGCGCTGTCCGAACTGCGATGCCCCGCAGGAGAAGTTCATGAGGCTCGGCGATGGACGCTGAAGCGGACCGGCAGACCGCGGAGATGCAGGCGACCGAGATCGCGCGGCGGCTGGAGGTACGCTACCGCGCGATCGCCGAGACGGCGATGGCCGACGTGCCGATCTGCAATGCCGCGCTCGGCGTCGCAAGCTGCGGCTTCCGTCCCTGGGGCGGCCGCGCCTTCGGTGTCGTCGTCACACCGTGGTTCATGAACCTGCTCGCGACCGATCTGCCCGGAACGGAAAGCCCGCCGGCGGCAAACGGCACGACGGTGCGTGCCTTCCTTCCCGCGGGCGAAGTCGAGCTGATCGCAGGCGAGCTGGAGGGCGTCGGCCGGGTGGATGCCTGTTCGCTCTTCTCCCCGGTTTTCGAATTTTCGACGATGGAAGCGGCAATCGAGACCGCCATGGAGGCGGCCGACGCCTTCTTCGATCCCGAGGCTCTCGCCGAGCCGCCAGCGCCCGCACCGGCCGTCAATCGCCGTGACCTGTTGCGGGGGCATTTCGGCTCTCGCGAGGAGGCGCAGCCATGACCTTCGCGCTCGGCGCCGGCTCGATCAGGATCGACGTGACGGTGTCGCGCGGGCAGGTCTGCGCGGTCGCGCTTTCCGCCGATCGTCCGCAGGGACTGGCGCAGATGTTCGTCGGCCGAAATCCGCAGGAGGCGCCGCAGCTCGCGGGCCGGCTCTTCTCGCTTTGTGGCTTTGCCCAGTCGACGGCATCGACGCTCGCCGTCGCCGCGGCAAAAGGTGAGCCGGTGCCGGAGGCCAAGCGGCGGGACTTCGCCATGGGCGTGCTGGCCGAGCGGGTGTTCGAGACGCTGCGCGCGCTCGTCATGCAGTGGCCGACAAATACCGGTGCGCGCTTCGCCGCCCAGGCTGCACCCGCGCTGCGCAAGGCACTTGCCGCATCGCAAGCAATCATCGCCGGAGCGGCAACGAACGTCGAGACGGCCGTATCCGTGGCGACGCTGACGGATGCCGCGGCTGTGCTGGGGGCGGGGAAGGCGGAACCTCCGTCCGCAGATACCCTGTGCGGCGCGATCCTCGCCGAACTGCGGGGCACCGACAGTTTCCCGCGCCGGGCCGCGGACGCGCTCTCGCCCGACGAGGACCCTGTGGTCGTGGACCTCATGCGCCGCGAGGCCGGCTTCTGCACGCGGCCGCATCTCGCCGGACGGGTGGTCGAGACCGGCGCCTATGCCCGCCTCGGCGACATCCTGCCGGTGCACGGTCCGCATCTCGCTGCGCGGTTCTCCGCCCGTCTCGAGGATGTCCGCGAGAGCCTGGATGCATTGCAGGCGCTCGCGGAAGGAAAGGCAGAGGATATCGCAGGCTTGATACGCCAGGGGGAGTTGTCCCACAATGCCGGCTTCGGCGCGGTCGAGTGCGCGCGGGGGAGGCTTTATCACGAGGCGGAGATCGGCGCGGACGGCAGGCTTTCGGCCTATCGCATGCTCGCCCCGACGGAGTGGAATTTTCACCCGGCCGGCCCCTTCGTCGAAACGCTGTTGTCGAGTTGCATCGGGGAGGGCGAGACCGCCCGCACGCGGGTCTCGCAACTCGCAGCGCTCTTCGATCCCTGCGTGGCGTTCGAAATCAGGTTGAAGGAGGCGGCGTATGCATGAGATGTCGCTGATGGAAAGCGTGGTGGAGATCGCCTGCGAGACGGCGGAAAAGGCCGGCGCCACGAAGGTGAAGGTGATCCGCCTCGATGTCGGCGTGCTGAGCCACGTCGATCCAGACGCACTTTTCTTCTGCTACGACGCGGTTCGTCGCGGCAGCCTCGCCGAAGAAGCGGAGCTGTGCATCAACCGGGTGGCAGGTGAAGGATGGTGCCTCGACTGCGGCAAGACGGTACCGCTCGCGGAGCGTTTCGGGGCCTGTCCGGAATGCGGGCAGTATCATGTGCAGATGACGGCAGGCGACGAATTGAAGATCAGGGATTTGGAGGTGATCTGATGTGCACGGTATGCGGTTGCGGGACGGAGCCCGTTGTCGAAAAAGGTCATGGCGACGCTCACGGGCACGGACATCATCACGGCGACCATCATCACCACGATCATCACGACCACGCGCATCCGCATGGCCATGACCATTCTCACGATCATGAGCATCACCATGATCATGGCGAGGAAGGGCTCATCCATTACGGCCAGGGCATTGCCGGTGTTCACGTTCCCGGCATGAGCCAGGAGCGCATCATCCAGGTCGAGCGCGACATCCTGTCGAAGAACGACGGCTTCGCCGCGGAGAATCGGGCCTATTTCGCTGCCAAAGGTATCTTCGCCCTGAACTTCGTCTCAAGCCCCGGTTCCGGCAAGACGAGCCTTCTGGTTCGCACGATCAGCGACCTCAAGGAGCGGCTGGCGATCAGTGTCGTCGAAGGCGACCAGCAGACCTCCAACGATGCGGCGCGCATCCGCGAGACCGGCGCGCCGGCGATCCAGGTCAATACCGGCAAGGGCTGTCACCTCGACGCGCACATGGTCGGCCATGCCGTCGAGGAACTGGCGCCGGCGAAGAACAGCGCGCTCTTCATCGAGAACGTCGGAAATCTCGTCTGTCCCGCCGCCTTCGACCTCGGCGAGGCGCACAAGGTCGTGTTGCTTTCGGTAACGGAAGGCGAGGACAAGCCGCTCAAATATCCCGACATGTTCGCCGCCGCCGACCTGATGATCCTGAACAAGGCGGACCTGCTGCCGCACCTCGATTTCGATGTCGGTGCCTGCATCGCGAATGCGCTCCGGGTCAATCCGAGGCTGCAGACGCTGGTCGTTTCGGCAAGGACCGGCGAGGGCATGCCGGCCTTCTATTCATGGCTCGAGGCGAACGCTGCCATGGCCGTCACCCGCGCGCTCGCGAAGGCCGGCTGAGCATGCTGCAGCGGAACCCGGCCTCCTCCCGTTCGATGCCGCCGCGCAGGCTCCGCCTGCGGGTGCGCGGCGTCGTGCAGGGCGTCGGCTTCCGCCCCTTCGCCTTCG
>DATGWU010000015.1:0-1679 GCA_035299345.1 Rhizobium sp. | reverse complement strand
CGCTGATCACGCCGTCAGGGCGGTATTCGTTGACGCGGATCACCGCACGCCGTCCAGGCGTGCCGCAAACGAATCGCAGCTTGTCCAGATGAGGGCAAACGTATCCGGGCATGTGGCTGACGATCTGCAGGGTTCCGCGCTCCACGTCGCGAATGTCAAAGAAGAACGGCGGATACAGGGTTTCCGAATTCTGCGCATCGCCGTCGATGCTGGGGGTGGTAGACGTGACGGAAAAAGCCTCAGCGAGATTCCAGCCATCTTTGAGGTTGAGGATGCGGGCGAAGCCGTAGCGGCCGTCACCCGGGTCGATGCAGAACACGTCACCGACCGCGGACTTCTGTTTCTTGGCTCGAGGTACGGTCATGGGTGGCTTAGTCCATCAACCAGTTTTCGTGCCTCTCATGCCTCTCATTGCTGCTCGGCCAGCCATTCGCGCGTGGTACGGCCCGAGTCGATGATCTCCTTGGCGATCTTGATCATGCGCTCGAGTACATAGAATTTCTGCACTGGTAGGCGCGCCGCTTCTTCCTCGTTGATCAAGCCATCGGGTCGGTACTCGTTGACACGGATGAGTTCGCGCCGACCAGGGATGCCCCGAACGAAGCGCAGATTGTCCAGGTACGGACACACGTAGCCGGCTGTGCGGTGGATGATAGGCAAGGCACCGCGTTCCACGTCACGAATGTCAAAGAAGAACGGCGGATACAGGGTCTCGGCATCCGCGGGATCACCATTCAGATTGGGTGTGGCTGATGTATTGGAGAAAGCCTCGGCAAGGTCCCAGCCATCTTTTAGATTAATGATGCGGGCCAAGCCGTAACGGCCATTGCCGAGGTCGAAGCAGAATATGTCTCCAACCGCGCACTTCTGCTTCTTTGCCCGAGGGGGGTTCATAGGGTCTCCCAATGTAGGAAAACAAATCATAGCTTCACAACGCAATACTGCGCCCGGATACAGGCGCCGTGCCATGGCAGCGCATTGTCGTCATGTTGCTGGAGCGGCCAATTCGGCCGCAGCAGTGCTGCGCGCCGCGTTGAAGGCAACAGCACGATCGTCGGTACGAGACGGATCGTACGAGTTGATCCTGTTGCCCGGATTGTTCGTGTAATCGTAGTTGCCGATCAAACTGGTATCGCGGGTGCCGTAGTGTTCGATGTGGGCTTGCTCGTAGCCGCGAGCTTCGCCGTAAGTATTCACCGTGCGGGCAATCGTCATATCGCGGTCAGGGTTCAATCGGCCCGATTCCGTGTGTTCCCCCTGTCGAACCCGAAAACGGTCGGCCTGAGTGATCCCCACATAGATGACTTTCCCGTCCCCATCAGTAATGTGATAAACCACATACCCCTTGCCGCCATTGGTGTCGTTGACGCAGATGAACCCATACGGATCGAACCCGTTGACCGGGTTGGTGCAGTACCGGTAGAAATGCGTCCCGCCTTCCAGCCCGATCGGGTCGGGGCTCAGGTAGGCGGCGGTGTCGGGGTCGTAGTACCGGTGGTAGTTGTAGTGCAGGCCGGTCTCGTCGTCGCGCCACTGCCCGGGAAAGGCAATCGGGCAGCGCGCGGCCGGCGTGCCCGCCGCGTGCGCCGCGCCGGCCTCGCCCCAGGTGCCCTGCTGCACGGCCCATGCGGTGGCGCCGCGCTCATCCAGCATGTGGATCGGCGTGCCCAGGTGGTCGG
>DATGWU010000014.1:0-4353 GCA_035299345.1 Rhizobium sp. | reverse complement strand
GAAGGCGAAGAATGTTGCGTCGAATTGCATGGGATCAGCCCTCCTGCTTGCCGGTAACCGAGGCAACGGCCGACTTGACCTCGGTCTTGGCGACTTTGGCACCGATCAGCTTCTCGACGATGGCAGTCACCGTCTCGCCAGCGATGGCGTCGACTTCGGCGAAGGCCTTCGCCTTGATGTCGGCGATCCGGGCTTCGGCGGCTGCGATCTTGCCGGCGAGCTCCGCCTCGATGGCGGTCCGTTCGGCGTCGGCCTTGGCCTTGGCGGCGTCACGCGCTTCGGATGCGATCTGTCCGGCCTTTGCCTTGGCGGCGCTGAGTTCCCGTTCGTAGGTCTCGATGGCCGTATCGGCCTCGGACTTCAGACGGGCGGCCTCGTCGAGATCCTGGGCGATCCGGTCGTGCCGGTTTTCCAGGATGCCGCCGACGCGCGGCACGATGACCTTCTGCATGAGCATGTAGAAAAGGCCGAACGTGATCACCAGCCACAGAAGCTGCGACGGATAGGTGGTCTGGTCGAATGGCGGGAAAACGCCACCGCCGTGGCCCGCTTCGGAGGGGACGCCGGTCTCCGTATGGAGTTCGCCCGTCTGAGGGGCGACGCCGGTCTCCGTGTGGGTCTGTCCCTCTGCCGGAACTTCCTCGGCATAGGCGGGGGTCACAAACATGCTCACCTCCAAGTGTACTACGAATGCGAAGGATCACGGCCGCCGCTTGGGCGTGCCGTGATCCCGAACCTCTGCCGATATCAGACGGCGAACAGGAGGAGGAGAGCGATGAGCAGCGAGAAGATGCCCAGAGCTTCCGTAACGGCGAAGCCGAATACCAGACGGCCGAACTGGCTGTCAGCGGCAGACGGGTTGCGCAGCGCGCCGGACAGGTAGTTGCCGAAGATGTTGCCGAGGCCCAGAGCCGTGCCGGCCATGCCAAAGCAAGCCAAACCTGCACCGATGAACTTTGCTGCTTCCGCTTCCATGAATGAACTCCTTCGAATGGGTTGTTGCGGCGAATGACTGGCGCCCGAGAGCACCAATGTGGTTATCCTTAGTGCCCGCCGGGGTGAATTGCGTCGTTGAGGTACATGCAAGTCAGCACCGCAAAGACGTAAGCCTGCAGGAAGGCAACGAGGAACTCGAGACCGGTCAACGCGACGGTCATGATCAGCGGCAGGACGGCGCCACCGATGCCAAGGGCGCCAAGGGTTCCGAGCGAGGCGACGAAGCCTGCGAACACCTTGAGCGTGATGTGGCCTGCCAGCATGTTGGCGAACAGACGCACGGAAAGCGAAATCGGGCGGGACAGGAACGAGATGATTTCGATCGCCACGACCAGCGGGAGAAGCGCACCCGGCACACCGCTCGGGACGAAGAGATTGAGGAAGTGCAGGCCGTGCTTGTAGAAGCCGTAGACCAGCACGGTGCCGATGACGAAGATCGCGAGCGCGAAGGTCACGATGATTTGACTCGTCACGGTGAAGAAGTAGGGCATCATGCCGAGCAGGTTCGCGGTCAGCACGAACATGAACAGCGAGAAGACCATCGGGAAGAATTTCATGCCGTGGCTGCCGGCGCCTTCCCGGAGCATCGAGGCGATGAACTCGTAGGACATCTCGGCGACCGACTGCATGCGGGTCGGGATCAGGCCGCGGCTCGAGGTCGAGAAGTAGAGGAAGCCGGACGCAGCAGCGACCGTCGCGACCATGAACAGCGAGGAATTGGTAAAGGAAAAGTCAATCCCGCCGATCTCGATCGGTACAATCTTCTGAACCAGGAACTGATGGGTCGGATCGTTTGACACCTTCGGGTCTCTTTCGCTCTGGCCCGCCGCTGACGGGCATTTCCTTACCTTTGATCCGAACGGCTGTCGCCGTCCTGACGCTCGTTTGTCGTCCGCGCGGCACGGTCCGCCGGATGCGGCGCCGACACCATGCCCGCCGAACGAAGCACGTTCAGCACACCGGCACAGAAACCGAGCAGCAGGAACACGATCATGCCCCACGGTGCCGTGCCGACAAAACGGTCGAAGAGATAGCCGAGAAGTGCACCGACGACGATCGCGGAAATGAACTCGCTGGAGAGCTTCATCGCCTGAGCATACCCCTTGCGGCTCTGCTCGGCGCTCTTCTCTGCAGCCTCTTCGATCCCCGTTTCGCGCTTCCTCTCCGCCAGTTCGGCAGCGAGGCGCCTGCGACGCTCTTCCAGACCCTCTCCGCGGTTGTCCGTCATGGTCTCCTCCCCTCCATTTCAGCCTCAGCAGGCCATTTCGGGCCTGTCACGAATGTAGAAACGGTGGGATTTATACCCTTCCGACCCGTTTTGAAGTCGCGCGCACCATAATTTTAGGTGTCCGCATAGTCAAGGCACTGACTGCGCTTGTTTCACCACAAATTAATGTCGGAAAATCATAGACTTAAGTTGAACGCGGCGAATCCGCTCACCAATCCGGCCGGGAATCGCATCGGGCGGGCCCAAACCGGCTGCGTCTTCGGGGCCTCAGCTCCAGCCGCCGCCGTAGGTGCGGTAGAAGACGTGGAGACCAATGCGGCCGACCTTCTTCATCGTTCTTGCCCAGGCCGGACGGACGTAGAGGGCGTGATAGTGGGTGGCCGATCCCACCTCCGGCAGCCAGATCTTGCCGGCGGTGACGGCCATGGCGACTTCGCGCGCGACCTTCCAGTGGTACTTGGAGTTCACCCGGTCGCGGATATTGTCGCAAGCAAAGGAAAACTGGCAGCGGTTGCGCCAGTCCTCGTTCTGGTAGACGACGCCGCAGATGGTGTCGGGATAGGCCGGATTGCGCACGCGGTTCAGGATCACCTGGGCGACCGCCGCCTGCCCCTTCACCGACTCGCCGCGCGCCTCGAAATAGATGCCCGAGGCGAGGCACTGCTGTTCGCGCGCGGAGAAGACCTCGGGCGCCAGTACCGAGGCTGCCCAGGCATGGTCGTCCGGGCCGATCTCAGGCCGGAAGCGCCCGGTCTCCTGCTTGTCCTTCAGAATGGCATCGAAAGGCGAAACGCGGGCGAAGTCCGGCTCGGCCGGCGCATAGGCGGTCGCCAGCACGTCGGCGTTGCGGTTGGTGACGAGGCCCGCGAGCATCGACGGGACCGCCGGATCGGTCTTCGGTTCCTTCTTGAAGTAGAAGCTCGCGAGATCGACCTTCTTCGGCTTGGTGCGGGCAAAGGCCGTGAGGTCACCCGGAGCGTCCTTCGGGGAAAACAGGAAACTCGTGCGCTGGAGAATGGAGCCTGCGGTGAAGGCCTTCGGCGGGAGCATAGGCTCGACGGCGACGATGCGGCCCTTCTTGAGGCTGCGGGTCACACGTGCCTCGTCGGGAAGCTCCTCCGTCGCCTTCGTCCCGCCGTCGAGTGCGATCTTGCGGCCGTCGGGGAGCAGGATGCCCGCATCGGAGGTGATCGCCGCGACCTGCGGCGTCTCGCCGAAGCGCAGTTCCGCCTGGTGGACCGAACCCGCCGGCGAAGCCGTCAGCACCATCCGCCACTGACTGCCGCCGAAATCGGTTCCGGCGATGAGCCCCGCAAGATCGGCTCGTGCCGCAACGGAGGGAAAGACCAGCCAGGCGGCGAAACCCAGAACGGCCGGCGATTTCCATTTTTCGAAGCGGGAAGCGGATTTGTGGCGACTCTGGCTTGTGGCACGCAAGACCGGAACTCCATACGCGACATCGGTTTACATTAGAGAAACCTCTCATGTTAACCTTGATGATCGGTTAATGGCCGGGCCTTGCGCGTGCGACAACGGTACGGAAACCCGGCAGAACCGGGCTTTCGCATCCGGCACCCGGCTAAGTGTGCGGTCTTGGGCTCAGATGATGACGTGAGCGCCGAGCTCGACCACGCGGTTCGCTGGCAAGCGGAAATAGTCCGACGGGTCGGCGGCGGTATTGGCGAGCGCGATATAGAGCCTGTCCTGCCAGTAAGGCATCCCCGACTTCGCATCCGGCACCAGCTTGCGGCGACCGAGATAGAAGGAGGTCGACATGATGTCGAACTTCAGACCGCCGCGACGAAGGCTCGCCAGCGCCTTGGAAACGTTCTGGGTCTCCATGAAGCCGAAGCGGATTTCCACACGCGAGAAGCGGTCTGAGATCGGCTCGACGAGGAAGCGCTCGGCCTCGCCTGCCCGCGGACGGCTCACCGTCTTGATCGTCAGAATGATATTGCGCTCGTGCAGCACATGATTGTGCTTCAGGTTGTGGAGAAGTGCCGCCGGCGCCGTCTCGGGATCGCTCGTCAGGAAGACGGCAGTGCCGGCAACGGCAACGGGCGGATGCTCGCTCTTCTCGAGCGAGGCGACGAAGGGCAGCAGCGGCACGTCGCTGTGGCGGGTCTTGG
>DATGWU010000013.1:0-2361 GCA_035299345.1 Rhizobium sp. | reverse complement strand
CAGGGCGTCGCCGTTCTCCGGCACGTGGCCGACCGCGTAGCCTGCCTTCTCCATCGCGCGCAGCACCTCGATCGTCCCGGTCGGGGTGTCGAGACCGACGCCGTTGCCGAGACGGCCGTCGCGGTTCGGATAGTTCGCCATGATGAGCGCGACCCGTCGCCCGGCCGCCGGCGTCTGCCTGAGCCGCGCCCAGCGGGTGGCGAGCGCCGCGACGAAGGCCACCCGCCCTGGTTCCGGTTCGTGGGTGACGATGTTTGCCTCGACGCGCTCGTCGAACCGTGCCGCCGACTTGAACGAGACGGCGCGGGCAAGCACTCGTCCGTCGACCTCGGGCAGCGCCACGTTCATCGCAAGATCGCGCGCCGAAAGGCCCTGGTTCGACGCCTGCCAGGCTTCTTTCGCGGAAGCCGAGAAGATCGCCTGCAGGACGACGGCCCCACCCTCGTCGAGCACGGTCGCCCGGCGTTCGGCACCCGGAGCGGACACGGCAAAACCCGTCGCGTTGATCACCACCGCGGGCGGCGCCTCGGCAAAGATTGCCCTGAGCGTATCGACGGAGACCGCATCCTTAAGGCTCGAGACGAAGACCGGCAAGGCGGCGAGCCCTTCGGCCTTCAAGGCGTCGATCAGGGCCTCTACCGGCTTCGTCTCGCCGCTCTGGACGAGCGCGCGGTAGAAGCAGATGGCGATGACGGGCGTCGATGCTTGGGCAAAACCGCTACACCGCCTCCATTCCTCGACGCCGATCACGCCGCGACCCGGCCACCAGATGCCGGCTTTCAGCAGCGGCCGCGCCGGCTCGGGCTTCTCGGTCCCGGCGACGAGCGCCTCGGCATAGGCGACCACGCCGCCGGCATTGGCATCGCCGCCCTCGATCAGGTAGGCCCACAGGGCAGAGAGGTCCTCCGCCGCGAGGTTGGAAAAGCTCGAAAGCCCCTCGTCCGGCTTGTCGTCCCCCGGAAGCACGGCGATCATCGCGCCCGACCGTTGTGCCGCTGCGTGCAGGGCCTCCAGCGCATACTGGAAATAGCTGGCGCCGCCGAGCGCCCGGACCACGATCAGCCGGGCGTGGCGCGCCGTCCGCTCGACGTAAGTGTCGACCGACATCGGATGTTTCAGCGCCATCAGGCTCGCGAGACGCCACTTCGGACCGGCCTCGCCGCGCGCCCGCACCGCCGCGGCGATCGCGGAAAGCTCAGTATCGGCCGCCGTCAGGAAGACGATGTCACCGGCGCTCTGGCCGAGATCGATCGCCTTCTCGCCGTCGCTGATCGAGCCTTTCTGGGCTAGGAGAAGATGCATGGCTGCTTCGCTTCCCCAAGAGTTCGCATCGAGGCGTATCGCGTCGACAACACCCCCCTCAGGCCTGCCTGCTGCCAGACCCTTCTGCCCCGTGCTCCGAACGACCGCCCCCCTTCACTGCTGACGGACCGACCGAGCGTCTCCGCATTCCGGTCTCCCCCCTTGTGGGGGAGATGGCCGGCAGGCCAGAGGGGGGTAACGCTTCGCACCATGGCTAAACCGTTTTTCAACCCGCCGCCTTCTCGACCGCCTCGACGACGGCTGCGAAATCCCATTCGTGCAGGCCGATGACGACGAGGCGGGTCTCGCGCTTCTCGCCGGCCGCCCAGGGACGGTCGAAATAGGTGTCGATCCGCGAGCCGACCGCCTGGATGACGAGCCGCATCGGCTTGCCGGGCACGTCGACGAAGCCCTTGAGGCGGAGGATGTCGTGCGCCTCGATGACGGCCCTCAGTCGTTCGACGAAGGCGGCCGGATCGGCGATCGCCGGAAGCCGCAGCGCAAAGCTCTCGAACTCGTCGTGGTCGTGGTGGTGCAGGTGGTCGTGTCCTTCGCCCGAGGCGTGAGCTGCCTCGTGCTCCAGCTCGTGATGCGACTTGCGGTTTTCGATATCGGCCTCCGAGCCGGCACCGAGGCCGAGGAGCACGATCGCTGGAACCTCGCCGTTCCGCGCCTCGATCAGCGTCGGCTTGCGATTGATGCGTCCCGCAACCTCGGAGCGGACTGCCGCGATCCCCTCGCCGTCCAGCAGATCGGTCTTGTTAAGGACGATCAGGTCGGCGCAGGTGAGCTGGTCCTCAAAGAGCTCCTCGAGCGGGCTGTCGTGGTCGAGCGAGGTATCCTGCTCGCGCATGGCGTCGACCCGGTCGTGGTCGTCGGCGAACCGACCGGCCGCCACCGCGGCGCTGTCGACCACGGTTACGACACCGTCGACGGTGACGCGAGTGCGGATGTCCGGCCAATTGAAGGCGGCGACCAGCGGCTGTGGCAGGGCGAGACCGGAGGTCTCGATGACGATGTGGTCCGGCCGCTCGTCACGTTCGAGCAGTTTCTGCATGG
>DATGWU010000012.1:0-6098 GCA_035299345.1 Rhizobium sp. | reverse complement strand
TGGGATACCGAGATCAAGCGCGCGCAGGAGCGGGGGCTTGACGACTATCCGGTCTGGACGCGCAAGCCGGCGACGGACCTCGCCTATCTCGCCTGCGCGAGCCGGCTGCTCGCCAAGCGGGCACGCATCTTCCCGCAGTTTGCGACCCACAACGCGCTCACCGTTTCGACCATTCTGGAGCTTGCCGGCGCTGACCGTTCCGGCTTCGAGTTCCAGCGCCTTTACGGCATGGGTGAGGCGCTCTACAACAGCCTTCTTTCCGGTGAGGATCGCGTCGCCTGTCGCATTTATGCGCCGGTCGGCGGCTATCGCGACCTGCTCGCCTACCTCGTCCGTCGTCTGCTCGAAAACGGCGCCAATTCCTCCTTCGTCGCGGTTGCCGGCGACAAGAATGTGCCGGTCGCCAAGCTGCTGGAACGACCGTCGGAACGGCTGGGGCTCGATGAGGGCCGCAGCGTCCGCCACAGCCAGATCCCGCGGCCGCTGCAGATCTACGGTGCGCGCAAGAACAGCGCCGGCTTCGAATTCGGCCATCGTGAGAGCCTCGCGCAGCTGGTGAAAGACCTCTCCGCCTCGAGTTTCGACATCGCCGCCGTGCCGCTGGTTCCGGGCGTTGCACCTGCCGGCGAGGCGCAGCCGGTGCTTGCTCCCGCAGACCGGTCGCGCCGTATCGGCACGGTGGTGAACGCGACCGCCGCCGATGTCGAGAACGCGTTCGTTGCGGCCCGCAAGGGTTTTGCGACGTGGTCGCGCGAGCCGGTCGAGACGCGGGCCGCCTGCCTCGAACGGATGGCGGACCTTCTCGAAGCCGATCGCATCCGCTTCGTCGCGCTGCTTTCGGCGGAAGCCGGCAAGACGCTCGACGACGGCATTGCCGAGGTGCGCGAGGCGATCGATTTCTGCCGCTATTACGCCGGCGAAGCGCGGCGGCTCTTCGCCGAGCCGGAAGCGATGCCCGGCCCGACGGGTGAAGACAACCGCCTGCTCTGGCGCGGTCGCGGCGTCTTCGCTTGCATCTCGCCGTGGAACTTCCCGCTGGCGATCTTCCTCGGGCAGGTCTCGGCGGCGCTTGCCGCCGGCAATGCGGTTCTCGCGAAGCCCGCGCCGCAGACGCCGCTCGTCGCCTACGAGGCCGTCCGGCTCTTCCACAGGGCCGGCGTTCCGGCCGACGTGCTCTGCCTGCTGCCGGGCGCCGGTGAAGTCGGCGCGGCGATCGCCGCCCATCCGAAGCTCGGCGGGCTTGCCTTTACCGGTTCCACCGCCACCGCCCAGGCGATCAACCGCTCGCTTGCCGCCAAGAACGGGCCGATCGTGCCGCTGATTGCCGAAACCGGCGGCATCAACGCGATGATCGTCGATGCGACCGCACTCGGCGAGCAGGTCGCCGACGACGTGGTAATGTCGGCCTTCCGCTCGGCCGGCCAGCGCTGCTCGGCGCTGCGCATCCTCTACCTGCAGGAAGACATCGCCGACGGCATGCTAGAGATGATCGAAGGGGCGGCGCGCGAGCTGAACCTCGGCGATCCGGCACGGATCACCACCGATGTCGGTCCGGTGATCGATGAGAAGCAGCAGGCAATGCTGACCGGCCATATCGAGGACATGCGCAAGTCGCAGAAGGTCCGCTATGCCGGAACGGTCCCGAATACCGGTGTCTTCGTCGCCCCGCACATCATCGAGCTCGACCGGCCGGAGGCACTTACCAAGGAAGTCTTTGGTCCCGTCCTGCACGTCGTGCGCTGGAAGGCGAAGGACCTGCCGAAGGTCGTCGATGCGATCGCTGCGACCGGCTACGGGCTGACGCTCGGCGTCCACAGCCGCATCGAGGCGACGGTACGCACCGTCGCCGAAACCCTCGACGCCGGCAATGTCTACGTCAACCGCAACATGATCGGCGCGGTCGTCGGCACCCAGCCCTTCGGCGGCTCGGGCCTTTCCGGCACCGGCTTCAAGGCGGGCGGACCGGCCTATCTGATGCGATTTGCGCAGGAGCAGGTGGTTTCGGTCAACACGGCGGCCGCCGGCGGCAATGCGAGCCTGATCGCCATTGGCGAAGGGTGACGAGGCTCAGATCGCGGACGGAGCTTCGCGTTTCGGCCACCTGCCTCAGAGCCCAGCGCCGGAGGTCTTCCACCTTCGGCGGCTCAACTGTCCTCTAGGCTGCGGCCTCGCTCTGTTTGCGGACGGACTCGGCATCGCGGGCAGGCGGGCGGCCGAACATGCGGCCATATTCCCGTGTGAACTGGGAGACGCTCTCATAGCCTACGGAGAAGGCAGCGCTGCTGGCGCTCTGCCCCTCCGACACCATCAGCCGTCTGGCTTCGATCAACCGCATCTGCTTCTGAAACTGCAGGGGAGACAGCGAGGTAACGGCCCGGAAGTGCTGGTGGAAGGTGGAGCGGCTCATACCGGCCAGAGATGCGAGCCGCTCGATCCGCAAGGGCTTGGCATAGTCCGCCCGCAATAGGGCGACGGTCCGCGCGACCCTTTGGCTGTGGCTGTCGGGCCAGCCGAGGCGGCTTATCTCCGAACCCCGCTCGCCGGCGAGCAGCCAGTAGTAAATTTCCCTCAATCTCTGGGCGCCGAGAACCGCTACCGATTCAGGGCGGTCGAGAAGCTGTATGAGCCTGCACGCGGCGTCCGCGACTTCAGCATTTGTCGGTTCGACACGCAGGGGCGGTGCCGAGACGCTCGTCTGGCGGATTTCGACCGATAGTTCAGAGATTATGACAGGATCCAGTTCCAGGACCAGCGAGACATAGGGTCTGCCGGGCTCCGCCGCCGCGATCTGGCTGACGGTCGGCACGTCCGCGGTGATCAGAAGGGTGTCGCCTGCGCCGAACGAAAACACCTTGGTGCCCATGGTCACCTGCTTCCGGCCCTGAAGGACGAGGCAGCACAAGGGACGCGACACGGCGCAGTCAATGTCGCCTGGCTCTTCGGCCCGCACGATGCTCACGCCGGGAAATCCCGTGTCGAGGGGCTGTAAGGAGGCGGATAGGTGCCCGACATGGCGCAGAACCGTTTCGAGCAGACGGTTGGGGTTTGAATGAGCGTTCATCGAACCGTTCTTACTCTAGAACGGGCCCGGATGAAACAACGTCGGACGAATAGGCAAGTATCTACGCGGTTTCGGCAACGACCCAAAACGCGCTCGGGGATATCTCTCCCTTCGCAATCAGAAGGAGTTTTCCCATGACCAAGATCGCCCTCGTCACCGGCGGTAGCCGTGGTCTCGGCCGCAGCACCGCACTCAACATCGCCCGCACCGGAAGCGATGTCATCATCACCTATCAAAGTCGCGCCGATGCCGCGCAGCAAGTGGTCGGCGAGATCGCAGCACTCGGACGCAAGGCCGTTGCCGTGAAGCTCGATGTCGGCGATGTCGCATGCTTTGGCGCCTTTTCGACCGCGGTCAAGGAGGCACTTCGCAATACATGGCAGCGCGACAGCTTCGATCACCTGGTGAACAATGCCGGGCACGGCGATGTCGCAGCTTTCGCCGAAACCAGCGAGGAGCAGTTCGACGCTCTTGTGAATGTGCATTTCAAGGGTGTTTTCTTTCTCACCCAGGCGCTCTTGCCGCACATCGCGGAGGGCGGGCGGATCGTCAACCTGTCGTCGGGCCTGACCCGCGTCTCGGCGCCGGGTTGGTCGGCCTATGCGGCGGTCAAGGGGGCGGTGGAAGTCTTGACGGTCTACATGGCGAAAGAACTGGGCGCACGCAGGATCGCCGTGAACACCGTGGCGCCGGGCGCGATCGAGACCGACTTCTTTGGCGGCGCCGTTCGCGACACGCCGGAATTCAACTCCTATTTTGCCGATATCACGGCACTCGGCCGTGTCGGCGTGCCTGATGACGTCGGCCCGATGATCGCGAGCCTGCTGGCGGAGAGCAATCGCTGGGTCAACGCCCAGAGGATCGAGGTCTCGGGCGGGCAGGGCATCTGACAACGGCGCCGTTGATCCAGGCTCCGGGAGACATCCCTCTCCCGGAGTGGCCCTTGGTTGAATGCACGGTTTCCCGCCGGAAGACGAGCGGGGTCTCGGCATCGCTGGCATTCCCGGCCGCCTTCTCGAAAAAAAAGTCCGCTGCCGTGCTTGCCAGTTGGGCCGCGCCGTCCGATCCTCCGACCGACAAAAGGCAGGGGGAAACATGACAGTGGCATCCGACATCGAGATCGCGCGCGCGGCGACAAAGAAGCCGATCACCGAGATCGGGGCGAGGCTCGGAATCCCGCCGGAAAAGCTCGTTCCCTACGGCCACGACAAGGCGAAGGTTTCGGCCGATTTCATCAAATCGCTTTCCTCCCGGCCGGACGGCAAGCTCATCCTCGTCACCGCGATCAACCCGACGCCGGCGGGCGAGGGCAAGACGACGACAACCGTCGGCCTCGTCGACGGCCTGAACCGGATTGGCCGCAACGCGATGGTCTGCATCCGCGAAGCCTCGCTCGGGCCCTGCTTCGGGGTGAAGGGCGGGGCGGCCGGCGGCGGCTACGCGCAGATCGTGCCGATGGAGGACATGAACCTCCATTTCACCGGCGATTTCCACGCGATCACCTCGGCGCACAACCTGCTTTCCGCGCTCATCGACAACCACATCTACTGGGGCAACGAACAGGCAATCGACAGCCGCCGCGTGACCTGGCGGCGCGTCATGGACATGAACGACCGGGCCCTGCGCGAGGTCGTCTGCTCGCTCGGCGGGGTGGCCAACGGTTATCCGCGAGAGACCGGCTTCGATATCACGGTCGCCTCCGAGGTCATGGCGATCCTCTGCCTTGCCGAGGATCTCGCCGACCTCGAACGCCGCCTCGGCGAGATCATCATCGGCTATCGCCGCGACAAGAGCCCGGTGCGCGCCCGCGACATCAGGGCCGACGGGGCCATGGCGGTGCTGCTGAAGGACGCCATGCAGCCGAACCTCGTGCAGACGCTGGAAAACAATCCCGCCTTCGTCCACGGCGGGCCCTTCGCCAACATTGCCCACGGCTGCAATTCGGTGGTCGCCACCCGCACGGCGCTGAAGCTCGCCGATTACGTGGTGACCGAGGCGGGCTTCGGCGCCGATCTCGGGGCGGAGAAATTCTTCGACATCAAATGCCGCAAGGCCGGCCTGCAGCCGGCGGCGGCGGTGATCGTCGCGACCGTCCGGGCGCTCAAGATGAACGGCGGGGTGAAGAAGGACGAGCTCGGGCAGGAGAATGTGGACGCCGTCGTCGCAGGCGCGGAAAACCTCGCCCGCCATATCGAGAACGTCCGCAAGTTCGGCGTTCCGGTCGTCGTCGCGATCAACCATTTCGGCTCGGACACCGAGGCCGAGATCGAGGCGGTGAAGCGCTGCGCCGCCCGCCAGGGCGCCGAGGCGATCCTCTGCAGGCACTGGGCGGAAGGCTCGGCCGGCATCACCGAACTCGCCACGCGGGTCGCCGACCTGGCGGACGCCGGCACGGCGCATTTCTCGCCGCTCTATCCCGACAAGCTGCCGCTCTTCGAGAAGATCGAACGCATCGCCCGCGACATCTACCGCGCCGGCGAGGTGACGGCCGACAAGCAGGTGCGCGAGCAGCTGCGGCTTTGGGAGGAGCAGGGCTATGGCGGGCTGCCGGTCTGCATCGCCAAGACCCAGTATTCCTTCTCCACTGATCCCGGCCTTCGCGGCGCCCCGGAGGGGCATGTCGTCAACGTGCGGGAAGTGCGGCTTTCCGCCGGCGCCGGCTTCGTCGTGGCGATCACCGGCGAGATCATGACCATGCCCGGCCTGCCGCAATCCCCCGCCGCCGAGCGGATTTTTCTCAATGAAGAGGGGTATATCGAGGGGTTGTTCTGAGGGGGTGGGGCCGGCATGTTGTCGGCCGGTCACGACACCAACCATGTCCGCGACCGGCTCATTGTTTTGCGCAAACGGTTTCACGCGGCCATGGTGATCGGCTCGATGCCGTGGCGCTGCATGGCGGCACCGATTCCCGCAAAGTCGGGTTCGGCCTGCGGCTCGACAGTGCCAATGTCGCGGAAGAAGGCGATCATCGATTTTTCGATCAGCACGAGCATGCGCACTGGCTTGCCACTGTCATTGGAATAGTTGTGCGGCGCCA
>DATGWU010000011.1:0-3861 GCA_035299345.1 Rhizobium sp. | reverse complement strand
CCAAGACGAGGCAGTTCTGATCTACACGCCATCCTTGGAGCGGATTGAAGTTGCTGCAACGCGCGCCGTGGTCCGCAAAGCCGTTGCAGATTGCTTTGCTACGGAGACTCTCGGGCATGATCTCTCAGCGATGCCCTTAGTGGCGGCGAGTTACGACACATCCCGTTTCCTGAGGACAGTAGAGCTACCACTGCCGGACGTGCCCGGCTTCGCTGTCCTGTCCGCAAAGCTCACTGAACTCGAACTTCGGATTGCAGACTGGAACACGAAGTTGGGGGTTAAGGTAAGCTCGAAACTGGGGATGGAAGAGGTCGTCGGACGATACCTGGCTCCAGGGAAAGTCCTCCGGCTAAGCCTCGGGGTCAGCAGGGCTCTCCTGCAGATCAGTTACCAGGGGCAAAACGACGCCAAAGAGCAGGTTCTGGAGATCGTCATTTCGGATGGGAATAGTTGCAGCTTGAACTCCGAAAGGGATCCCGGTCGGCGCGAGTTTGGCCGACGTGTCTTGGAGGCATGGTCCATCATGCGGGTGTTTCGCGACCTAACCCCGGAGGAGGTAAGCGCGTTCATTCCCATCATGGCCGAGCTGTGGGAGCTCGACGAAAAGGTCTTGAAGGGCACTTTCTTCACTTCGAGAGGCATCAAGACTGAACTCTTGGAACGGGCGAACCTGATCAAGCGAAAGGAAGTCGAGCCGATCGTTGTTGAGGACGACGATCCTGAGGTGGAAGGACCGTCCAATGTGGATCGGACAGTGTTCACCGTGGACCTGGAATGGGTCCAAGAGCGGCTGATCACTGCGGTCAAAGGCATCCTTTACACCGTTGCGCCCGATGACATGTTTGGTCCCGCGATCTTCGTAGGCGTTGCCAAAATCGATGAGCAGGAAGTTCCCTGCTATTTGGCAAGAGGTCTCGGCGAGCTGAAGACCTTCTCCAGGATCGACGAATTCTTGCGTGCTCGGAGCGTCCTCGGTCCTGGCATCGTGTTCACCGGAACCGCGGTTGGACCCAATTTGGTTGGCGCAAACGTCATTATTCCGGTTTCAGCGGTTTGGAGCATCGAGCCAAAGATCTCGATTGATCGCGACGCTTTGGCTATCGCGTTTCGAGCCGGCCGAAGTCTTGCTCTCGGAGCAGGAACGCTTGAACTGGTCGTAGAAGAGGGAGGGGCAGCAGCCCGGCTCCACGTGCCGGGACAACCCCCGCTCGATTTGATCGGCGAACCGTCGGTGCAGGCCTTCAAAATGCTGGTGGCTGCAGCCAAGCGCGGCGCTCCGCCCGTCAAAGCTGGAGACCTAATCGCAGCCAGCAGTTCCTCCGGCTTTCAGCAGATGATCGGCACAACGCGTTGGCCGTTCGTCGAGCAGTACGTCGAGCAGGTCCCGCCCCGGCGCTGGAAACTGAAGGGATACTGACCGGGCAGCGCCGTCGATTGTTCATCGATGGTCACTCCCATAGGGCGTCGATGGAAACATGTGATCATTGGGAGGCTCCAGTAACACACAGGAGCCTGTCATGGCCTATCCGTTCGACCATCGTCGCTATCGCCTGCCTACCGCCACCCAAAAGTCCACCCTGACGCCCGCCGAGTGGCGCTGCATTGAGTGCGGTAAGCTGCTGGGCGTGCGCCACGGTGCGCGTCTGCATATCCGGCTTCAGCGTCACAACTACGTCGTGACCTTACCCGCCGAGGCGGTCTGCCCGGCCTGCGAAGCAAAGAACCGCACCTGATCTGACAACGGGCACCCCTGCGGTGCCCGTTCTGCATTTCCCGATTTCTGCAACCCTCTGTGAGCCCCCGTGAGGCGCCAGACGCCCGGCCGAAAGGCTGGACGTCATGCGCGCCACCTGGTCCGCACTTCACGCTTCTCTCTGTCGTCACCTCAATCGCAGTTCCTCGGAAGTCGCGTTCCGGATGATGCGACAGATCCATCCCGAACTCGCCGCGTTCGGGTCCATCGCTGCCCTTATGGAACAGCAGCAGGCGCCCTGGGGCGATCAGGCAGCGAGTTATGGGGTAATCCGTGCCTTGGTCTATGCCGCCCAGTCGGAAAACAGCTACCGGTCGGCGGCACATCTGATGGTTCTCGTTGCCCTCTGGCCGGGACTGGACGCGGTATTTTGGCGCATCGCCCGGGGATTTCCTGACAGGCGCGACGACCTGCCGGCGGATGTCCTGGCCCGGGTCGGCGAAGCAATCCTCGCCGTTGATTTCGCCCGGGTGACCGCCGTTGTCGCAACGCTCCTACGCAATGTGGAGCGCGACATTCGGCGCGATCTGATTGCCGACCGTGTGATCGGGCAGGCCTCTCGGCCCATTGATGATCCGTCAATCGAGGCTGTGGTCGAAGCGATGGTGGCGCCGGAGCCGGCTGACGATCAGGTCCTGGCCGACCATCTTTCAGGGCTGAGGCCCGAAGATGCACATCTTCTCCGCAGAGTCTTCACCCTCGGCGAAACCCAGGAAGAAGCCGGTCAGTCTCTTGGCTTGAGCCACGATGCCGCCCGCAAGCGATACCAGCGTGCATTGGAGAAACTTCGGGCGCAGCAGAAAAATCCCTCGGACCTGTCCCATTCGGGCGCGGCGATTGGCCTTTGACCTTCAGAGGCTATCCATTGGAGGCGGCGATGGACGCAGATCAGGACGATTACGAGAAGCTTCCCGGCTACTTCCGCGCCTGGGATCTGGCCCAGGTGATCATGGCTGGCCGGCGTTACCGGATCGAGGACGTCGGGATCATGGCGGACGGCGGTGCGCTCTTTGCGGTCTTCGTGGCCATCGCGCCCGGTCTGTTCTGACATGAACCCGCACCCCGAGCACCACTGGCTGACCACAGCAGAGCTGGCCGAGCGCTGGAGGATGACGACGCGCACACTCGAACGCTGGAGGGCCGAGCCCTACGGACCGGCGTGGCACCGCATCGGCGGTAAGGTCCTCTATCTGATGGTTGATGTCCTCGCCTACGACGACAGGCACCGGCGCAAGGGCGGCTGAGGCTTGGCGCGGGACCTCCACAGGGAACCCGCGGAACATCAGGACAAGGACACACAGGCTGCCGGTGGCGGCCCGAAACCCATTGGCTATCCCACCTATGCCGAGGTGGCGCTCAGGCTCTTTGACAATGGCTACGAGCCCTTGCCGCTGCACGTCGGCCAGAAAAGCCCCATTCCGAGCAGATGGACGACGCGGCCGATAGATCGAGCCCAGATCGAGACCTGGGCACGCGAACATCCTGACGCCGGAGTGGGCCTCCGGACCGGGCGGCTCGTCGGCATCGACATCGACGTGCTGGATCCCGACGTCGCGCATCAGATGGGGAAGATCGTCGAGGAACGGACGGGTGCTGCGCTGATGCGGGTCGGGCACTGGCCGAAACGCCTCTATCTCGCACGGACAGACAGGCCGTTCAGGAAGCTGTCGGCTCGCAAGCTCGAGATGCTGAGCGAGGGCCAGCAGTTCGTGGCCTTCGGACGCCATCCGGACACGCGGCAACCGTACTACTGGCCATCCGACGATACGCCCCTCGACGTACCGCTCTTGGACCTGCCGCTGGTCGACGAAACCACTTGCCGCGACCTTCTGCCAGAGCTTCTGGCCTTGCTGCCGCGGATCGGCGAGACGCAGCGCCACGCTCGCGGTCGGAAGGGCGAGCCTTCGTCTGAGGGTCCGGTTCGGAACGCCGACGGCCTCGTGATCGACGGTCGCGACGGGTGGCTTTCGAGCATTGCCTTCCACGCTCTTCATGACGCCCTCGACGCCGGTGTGCCTCCGGACGCCGATGCACTCGCGGACGCGGTGTGGTCGAGGTTCGTCGCATCCACCGACCTGTCGAGGCCGCAGAAGGACGGTCGCTCCGGT
>DATGWU010000010.1:0-4553 GCA_035299345.1 Rhizobium sp. | reverse complement strand
CGCCGTGGCACTGCCGCGCTCCTCGGAACTCCTGATCGGGCTCGTCGCCATCCTGCGGAGCGGCGCCGCCTATATGCCCGTCGATCTTTCCCATCCGGCCGAGCGGATCGAACGCATGCTCGCCCGCGGCATGCCGGTCGTTGTGCTCGCGCCCGACGGCGCAGTGATGGGGGATGTGCCGGTGCTTGCCCCTTCCGCCTGGGCAACCGAGCTATCCGGTGGCTTGCTGCCGGTCGTCGATCCCCGTGATGCGGCCTATGTGATCTTCACTTCCGGCTCGACCGGCGAGCCGAAAGGGGTGCTTGTCGAACACCGCGCGATCGTCAACCGGCTGGAATGGATGAAAGACCATTACGGTTTTTCGGCCGATGACGTCATCTTGCAGAAGACGCCGATGACCTTCGACGTTTCGGTCTGGGAATTCTTCCTCTCCTTCTTTGCGGGCGGGACCCTGGTGATGGCGCCGCCGGAGGCGCACAAGGACCCCGAATGGCTCGCGCGCCTCATTCGGGAGAACGGCGTGACGACCGCGCACTTCGTGCCGTCGATGCTTTCGGCCTTTCTCTCGGAACCCAAGGCGTGGGGTCTTTCGCTGCGGCGCGTCTTTGCAAGCGGCGAGGAATTGACGGCCGATCTGCGGGACCGCTTTCATCGGGAGATTTCCGCCGAACTCCACAATCTCTACGGCCCGACCGAGGCCGCGGTCGACGTCAGCTACTGGGCGGCGTCTGCCGACGATCGCTCCAATCCCGTCCCGATCGGCCTGCCCGTCTGGAACACCCGGCTCTACGTCCTCGACGCCCGCCTGCGGCCGGTGCCGCCGGATGTTGCGGGACGCCTCTATATCGCCGGGGTGCAGCTTGCCCGCGAATATGTCGGGCGGCCCGACCTCACGGCCGAGCGCTTCGTGGTGGACCCGTTCCATGCGGGCGAGCGGATGTATGACACGGGCGACATGGCAAGGCTGCGTCCGGACGGCGCGATCGACTACCTCGGCAGGCTCGACAACCAGATCAAGCTGCGCGGTCTCAGGATCGAACTCGGCGAGATCGAGGCCGCCATTCTCTCCCATCCGCACGTCACCCAGTCCGTCGTGATCCTGCATCAGGTGGGAGCGGACAAGCGGATCGTCGGCTACTACGTTGCCTTGCCCGCGATCGAGGAGGCAGCATTGCGGCGGCATCTGGAGAGCCATCTGCCCGACTACATGGTGCCGGCGGTGCTCGTTGCCCTTCCCGCCATGCCGCTCTCCGCCAATGGCAAGCTCGACCGCAAGGCCCTGCCGGCGCCGCAATTTTCCGTGGGGCAGGGCGAACCTCCGCTGCCCGGCACCGAGCAGATCGTCGCGGATCTTTTCGCCAGCCTCCTGGAACCCGATGAACCGATCAGCCGCGACGACGACTTCTTCGCTCTCGGCGGCCATTCGCTGCTGGCGGTGCGCGCGGTGCAACAGCTCGCCCGCCTCTTCGGTCGCGATATCGGGCTTGGTACCCTGTTCCGCTACCCGACGGTGAAGCGGCTTGCCGCCCATCTCGACGGCGAGGCGAGGGCGGCCGACAACGGATTGCAGCCGGTCATCAGGCTCAATGCCACTGACAACGATGCGCCGCCACTCTTCCTGATCCACCCGGCCGGCGGCATTGCCTGGTGCTACGGCGGTTACGCGCGCGCTTTTGCGGGTGAGCGTGCGGTCTGGGGCATCCAGGCCGATGCACTCGATCCCGGCCGTACCGAGCCGGAGAGCCTGGAGGCCATGGCGCGCGCCTATGCGCGACGCATAGGCGAGGTGGCCGGTGCCCGGCCGGTGCATCTTTGCGGCTGGTCGGTCGGGGGTATCATCGCCCATGCGGTCGCAAACGCGCTCGTCCGCTCGGGCCACACCGTCGGATGCCTCGCCATGCTCGATTCCTATCCGGCTGACTGCTGGCGCGACGAACCGGACCCGGGTCCTGACGCCGGACTGAAGGCGCTTCTCGCCATCGCAGGCCATGACCCGGACCGGTTTGCCGACCTGCCCATGACACGGGATGCGGTGAGGGATTTCCTCCGTCGTGAGGAGAGCCCGTTCGCAGCGCTGCCGGAGGCGGCCTTCGACGGCATCGTGCGGGTGGTGTGCGGCAATAATCGCTTGGTACGCGGGCACGTGCATGAGGCCTATCCCGGCACCGTTCTCCACGTCGCGGCGACACCCTCCGGGAACAGACGGCTCTCGCCCGCGGATTGGCGACCCTATGTCGGGGAGGCGAGGGAGCACCGGGTGCCGTTCATCCATGCCGAGCTGACGGCGGCGCCGGCAGTGGAGGCGATCGCACCGCTTCTTGCGGCGGAAATGGCGGCACGGGAGGATCGCGAATGCAACTGACGGGACTGGCAGGCAAGGCGGCGTTCGTGACGGGCGCTGCCGGGGGTATCGGCCGTGCCGTGGTCGATGGACTGGTCGCTTCGGGAGTACGTGTCTTCGCGACAGACAGGCTGGCTGAACCTGCCTGGAGCGCTGCGGAGGGGCCGGTGCAAGGGGCGGCACTCGACATCAGCGACGAGGGTGTCGTGCAGCGCGTGATTGCCGAGGCAGAGACGGAGATGGGCGGCTTCGACTTCGGGGTGAACGTCGCCGGCATCCTGGATACGACGCCAGTCGCCGATCTTGCGGGTGAAGCCTGGCGCCGTGTCTTCGACGTCAATTGCCACGGCACCTTTTTCGTATGCCGGGCGCTCGCCGCCCGCATGGTGGAACGCAGGCGGGGCTCCATCGTCGTCGTCGGCTCGAATGCGGCCGGCATTCCGCGGAAAAACATGGCGGCCTATGCCGCTTCGAAGGCGGCGGCGACCATGTTCGTGCGGTGCCTCGGTCTGGAGGTGGCCGAGCATGGCGTCCGCTGTAACATCGTTGCACCCGGTTCGACGCTCACGCCGATGCAGACCGGCATGTGGACCACGCCGGCCTCGCAAGAGCGGGTGATCGAGGGCGATCTCGCAAGCTATCGAACCGGCATTCCGCTGAAGAAACTCGCCATGCCGGAAGATATCGCAAATGCGGTGATCTTCCTGCTTTCCGATCAGGCCGGACACATCACCATGGCCGATCTCTACGTGGACGGAGGCGCGACGCTGCGTGGCTGAGAACAAGAAAAACATGCGGTTTCAGACGCTCGAAAATGGCGCGCTCGCCGCGAGGGGCCTCGTCGTTCCCGATTGCGAGCATTTTCCGCTGCCGGGCGCCGATGGCCGAAGCCATGAGATCTACGTGCATGTGCCGGCGGTCGAGCCACCGCCCGGCGGCTTTCCCGTCCTCTACCTGCTGGATGCGAATGCCGACTTCGTTCTTGTCGTGGAGACGCTGCGACGGCTCTCACGTCGTCCGAAGGCGAGCGGCATCCGACCGGTGGTCGTCGTCGGTATCGGCTACCCGGACGGCGCCGACTATGATCTCGACTGCCGCTACGAGGACTTCACCCGTGGTCCGCCGGAAATCGACGATGCCGGATGGCAGGCGAGCACCTGCTACGGCGGACAGGCGGCCTTCATCGATTTCGTCGAGAACCGGCTGAGACCTTTCATCCGGGCGACCTTTCCAGTCTGCGGGCATCGATCCGCACTGCTCGGCCATTCGCTCGCCGGATATCTCGTGCTCGACTGGCTCTGTCAGCGGCCGCAGTCGTTCTGGGCATTCCTGGCGGTCAGTCCTTCCATCTGGTGGGGGCGCGAGGCGATGCTCGGCCGGCTCGCCGAGCGGAAGGCTGCCTTCGACGGCGGCTGCCGGGCGTACCTGACGGTCGGCCAGTGGGAAGAGGAGCCGGCCCCCTGGCAGGTCGATCTGGCGGCGAACCCCTCCTACGCCTCGCTTCGCCGTCGCCGGGCGATGATCGGCAATGTCCGAGCGTTTTCCGACCGCCTCGCGGAAGCCTATGGCGCCGGCGTGACCGTGCGCTGCGACATCGAAGAGGGCGGTGAGCATTCAAGCTCACTCGTCACCTGCCTGCCGCGCGCGCTGCGCTTTGCCTTCCATGACGGCGATTGACCTGCCGTTCGCGCAAGGGGTGCCCGCGATGCCGGCAGCGGAAGGGGAGGCAGGACACATCGTCAAAGACAGTCCGGCTTCGGCGGCCCCACTTGCTCCGGAGAGCGTGCGGCTCCGGTGGCTGCGGATCGAGGATGCGGAAACGCAGCCGTTCGAAAGGTGGTCCGGGCTCCTCAGCCTCTCCGAACAGGCCCGGGCAATGCGTTTTCTCCAACGCGCGGACAGTGCCGCCTATGTTGCCGCCCATGCGCTGCTCCGCCATATGCTGAGCGAAGCCCTCGGCGGTGACCCGAGGGCATGGGCATTCGAGACCGGCCGCTGCGGCAAACCGGCGCTTGCGGTCGTTTATGGTCGACCTCGGCTCCACTTCAATATCTCGCACGCCCGCGGTCTGGTCGCCTGCGCGATAGCGTGCGTGCCCGTCGGCGTCGATGTCGAGGCGAGCGGCGGTGAGGCGTCTCCGGCTGTTGTCGAACGCTTCGCTCCGGGCGAACGCGCAATGCTTGCGAAAGCCACGGACACCGAATACCGCTCG
>DATGWU010000009.1:0-5174 GCA_035299345.1 Rhizobium sp. | reverse complement strand
CGGGTACGCCCGTGGCAAGCGCTTCGCCGACGCGGTCGATGCGGACGATCGCAAGGCCCGCCGTTCCGCGGACGGAACCGAGCGTGCCGACCGGCTTTCCGCCGGCGGTGATTTCCGTTCCCGACGCGGGCAGAGCCGTCTCGCCGGCGACGAGCACGACGCGCCGGCGGGCCGTCCCGCGATGCTGCATCCGCGAGACGACCTCCTGGCCGACATAGCAGCCCTTCTTGAAGCCGACGCCGCCGTTGCGGTCCATCAGGACATCGTGCGGAAAGGCGTCCTGAAGTGCAAAGTCGGCGCCCGATTCGGCGATGCCCGCGGCGATGCGGAGATCGAGGTAGGCGCCGTCGTCCTCCCCGGCGTGCCGGCCCGGCCGGCGGCCGAGCATCGTCCCGGCGATCGCAAACCGCCTGTCGAGGAGGGCGGCGGTGTCACGTTCGTCGCCCCAGGAGACGGTGACGCCGGCTTCCGGCTCGGCCGCGATCGTGACCGCCGCGCGCAGCTTGTACATGGTGAGCCGCCTGACGAGATCGGCCTGCTGACCGGCCGCGGTTTCGAGAAGGAAACCGTCGCCGTCGCGCGAAATCAGGAAATCGAAGAGGACCTTGCCCTGCGGCGTCAGGAGCGCGCCGGGGCGGGCTTCGCCGGCAGGCAGCGCCGCCACGTCGGTCGTGACGAGGTTCTGGAGAAAATGCTCGGCCTCCGGTCCGGAAGTCCGGATCAGGGCGCGATCGGGAAGAAACGCTGCTGGCATCGTCTGCGATTTTCCGAAGTTGCGATGTCAGAGAGTTAAGGTCTCGGCGCGCAAACGGCAAGCGCCGGCGTCAGTCTCCGGCCGTGAAGAATTTCCATTGACCGTCCGGCGAGATGCCGGCGCGGAAGAAATTGTAATTGCCGGATTCCTGCATGTCCGAGAAGTCGCCGGCGGTGACGATCCGGAAGAGCTCCACCTTCTCCGGCGGCGTCAGCGTCGCGAGCGGCTTCTCGGCGAAATAGGGCCAGACATACATCTCCTCCGGCGTACCGGCATTGACGTGGACGAAGCCGGTGGAGAGCACGTCGAGCAGGATCGCGAGGATTTCGACGCCCTCGCTGTCGCCCGAAAGGCCCTTGAGCGTGGCGACCGGATCGGGATCGGCCGAATCGAGCATGATCTGCGTCTGGTTCGGGCCGGGATTGAGAAGGGGCCTCAGCCGCTCGATGTCGCCGGATGCGGCCGCCTCGATGATCAGCTGCCGCAGCTTGCGCACCGGCTCGGGCGCCTTCTCGATGTCGTAGATGACCTCCGGCGGCGGTCCCTGGTCCTCGGGCGCATCTTCGGTCCCGTCTGCTCCGTCCGTCGTGTCCGCCTTGTCGTCCTGCGTGCTAATCAGCGGGTCGGGGTCCGGGATGCCGGTGACGCTGCCGGAGGGCGGTGCGGCGGGCGCGTCCTCGACCGTGGGGACAGGGGTCTGCGCCGGCTCTCCGCCGACCTGTTTCAGCTCGGAAAGCGCGGCCGCACTTCCGACGGTTCCGATGAGCATGACGCCCGCGAGGAGGGTGATCGCCAGACGGCGCAAATCGCGATGCCGGCCGGCCCGGGCGGACACCTTTCCCATAGCCGTCCCTCTTCGTCGATTACTGGATGTTGCGCGTCGGGGAGAACTCGCCAGCGACCATGCGGGCCTTGAGCTGCTCGAGGATGGCCTCGGCGCCTTCCTCACCGTGAATGCGAATCGTCTCGCGCATGGCGAGCGCGAAGGCCGCGTCGGCGATGATTTCCGGCTCGATGCCGTCGGCCATACCGTCCGCCCAGGCTTCGTTCTGATACTCGAGGGCGGCCTGCATCTTCTCGTGAACGATCATGTCGTCGATGTCGTTGCGGCGCGGTTCCATGATACTCATCCTCGATGCGGTCAGTTCTTACTCACGTGTTAACAACACTAGCAGCCTTTTCCTGAAACGACACGGGGTCGTGTCGAAACAGGTTAATTATTCGCTAATTTCCGTAACGGGTTGCAATTTCCGTGGCAAGTGTTGCGCCTTCGGCACGGTAGCGTTCTGCCGCCGTGACAGCCGAACGTGTGCAGGTCGTATAGACCGATGCGAAGGAGCGATAGCCGCGATTATAGGCCGCAACCATGCGTTCGCGGCGTTTTGGCTCGCCTGCGGTCTCCGTTTCCAGCAGCTTTTCCATCTGCCGGCGCCATTCCGGTTCGCTGGACCCGCTGCAGAGATTTCGAAGATACTGGACGGCGCCGATGACCTCCGAAAGGCGAATCAGTTGGGTGTCGTAGGGAGCGGGCTTCTCCTGCGGTTCCGCTTCGGCAACCGGTGGCGGAGCATCCTGCGCCGCGGCGGGCAGGGCGCCGAGCGACGCGACGAGAAGGGCGGCGGCCACGGTGGCGGAGAGGCGCGGGCGCGCATTGATGTCAGCGCTCATCACGGGCACGCGCCAGCCGTTCGAGGCAGTCGATGATGCTCGGAGGCACGGGCATCCCGGCAATCTCGTCGGGCCGGTACCAGCCGAGGTCGGCGGCATCGTCGGCGGCGAACGCCTCCGTCTCTTCCCCGACGTCGACGAGGAAGACCGAGAGCAGGAAGCCGCCGCTGCCGCTCGCCGCCTCGGCGGCGAGTTCGTAGCGATGGAAGAGCCGCGGGTTTTCTCCGCGCAGGCCAGTCTCCTCCTGCAGTTCGCGCAGCGCCGTTTCGGCGGGCGTTTCGCCGGGTTCGGCCCTGCCGCCCGGAAAGGCGTAGAGGTCGGCTGCGGGTGGATTGAGCCGGCGCACCAGGAGAATGCGGCCGTCACGTTCCACGATCGCCGACGAGGCTGAAGCAAAGGTCGTTCTGGTCATGCTCATGAATATCGGTCGTCCTCTCCTGCACGAGGCGTCGTCCGTCGAAGCGGCGCCGCCTCTCCGAGTATTGCTGTATCCGGCGGACGGTTGCAACGCCCCGCCGCCTGCTCCTTGACCCGCCGCGGCGGCGGTGCCATCAATCCGCGCATGTGCGGACGCTTTTCCCTGTCGGTGATGCCCGAAGAGGTGCGGGACGCGCTCGGGCTCTTCGAGCTCGACGCGTTTCCGGCGCGCTACAACATCGCGCCGACCCAGCCGATCCTCGTGGTGATCCAGTCGGAGCGCCGCGAACCGGGCAGCAACATGCCGGAGCGCCGGGCGATGCTGGTGCGCTGGGGGCTCTTGCCGTCCTGGGTGAAGGACCCCAATGACTTTCCGCTGCTGATCAACGCGCGTGCGGAGACGGCGATCGGCAAGGCTTCCTTCAAGGCGGCCATGCGCCATCGCCGCGTGCTGGTCCCGGCCTCGGGCTTTTACGAATGGCACCGGCCGGAAAAGGGCAGCGACGAGAAATCGCAGGCCTACTGGATCAGGCCGCCCAGCGGCGGCGTGATCGCTTTCGCCGGCCTGATGGAGACATGGTCGTCGCCGGACGGCTCCGAGGTCGATACCGGCGCCATCCTGACGGTCGCCTCCAACCGCTCGATCGCCCGCATCCACGACCGGATGCCGGTGGTCATCGCGCCGGAGGATTATGACCGCTGGCTGGATTGCCGGAGTTACGAACCGCGTGAGGTCACTGACCTCCTCGCCGCACCGGCCGACGACTTCTTCGAGGCGGTTCCCGTGTCGAATCTCGTCAACAAGGTGAGCAACACGGGACCTGCAGTTCAGGCAGCCGTCGCCGAGAGCCTGCCGCCGGTCGAGAGGACGGACGGCGAAGCGGGATCAGGCCAGATGTCGCTGTTCTGACCGCCGTCGACCAGCTATGCGGCCTTCTTCGAGGAATTGCGCTTCAACATCAGCGCCGCCGCAACGACGGCCTTGAGGCCGAGCGGTCGGTAGTTGCCATCGAGATTCTGCTTCGGGGGCGCGGCCTCGGCCGCCTTCTTCCCAGTCATTTCCGTTCTCCTGAATTGCTTCCAGTCCCTATGATTTTTTTATAGTTTTGCCTTATACCAAGTCTCGATGATATGGACCGATTGCGTGGGACCGGAGGCGTCCGTTCGGCGCGAAGCATACCGCAGAGCGATGCCGAAGCATCGCGCGAGGATTGCGACAAAGCCGGCGGGCGAAATCCGGCCCATCCGAAGGACCGGGCGATTTTGCTCCCCGGTCGTCGTCGAAAATCCTCACCGGACCACGAGGTCCGATTGCGGTTTTCTCCTAGCCGGAAACCAAAATCGTCCGGCGCAATCGGTTCATATCATCGAGACTTGGTATCAGAACTTGGTCGAAACGACGGTTCCGGCAAATCACGTTTCATCAACGCGGACATAATCCGAGAGCAAAGCACGTGACCGTGATTCGCTTGGATGATGGCGGGAGGCGGATAGAGTCTTCAGAGACCGCGGTCAAGTTCCGCTTCATTGCCGTCGGTACCCTCGCCGACATCGTCCATGACGATCAGGGTCCCGAAGCGCCTGTGCCAGGCGCGGGCGCCGAAGGGCAGCGTGCACAGATAGGCGATGACGGTCACCGACAGCACTTCCCAGGTGAAGCTCATCAGAAGCGCGACGTAGACAACGATGCCGAGCGTCACCGGCAGCACCAGGTCGCGGCGGATCTTCCGCGTCTCGGACTTGCCGGACCAGACCGGAAGCCGGCTGATCAGCAGCGCGCCGATCAAGACCGTGTATCCGGCGGCGATGTAGGCGACGGATGTGGTCGGTTGCACGCCGAGGAAGCCGAGATAGACCGGCAGGAGAACGATGAGCGCGCCGGCCGGGGCGGGGACGCCGACGAAGTATTCCGACTGCCAGGGCGCCTTGTGCTCGCGCTCCGTCATGACGTTGAAGCGGGCGAGCCGGAGGCCTGCGGCAATCGCGTAGATGAGGGCGGCGATCCAGCCGATGGAGCGGGCCTGATCGAGGATGAAGACGTAGAGCACGAGCGCCGGCGCCACGCCGAAATTGACGATGTCGGCAAGCGAGTCCATCTGGGCGCCGAACTTCGACGTCGCCTTCATCATCCGTGCCACACGCCCGTCGATGCCGTCGATGAACGCGGCGGCGAGCACCAGCATTACCGCGAGTTCATAGCGGTTCTCGAAGGCGAGCCGGATGCCGGTGAGGCCGGAACAGATCGCAAGCACCGTGATGAGGTTCGGCACGATGAGGCGCAGCGGGATCTCGCGGAGCCTCGGGCCGCGGGCGCCGTCGTGGCTGTTCCTCGGTT
>DATGWU010000008.1:0-9827 GCA_035299345.1 Rhizobium sp. | reverse complement strand
ACCGGCATTCGGACCGAACCGCGCGCTCCATGTCTCCAAGGTGGTCATGCTGAAACTTCCCAATGACGGTGCCTTGCAGGGGACACCTCTCGACGACGAGCTTGCCGGCGATGGCGGCCCCGGAGCGATAATCCTCGCCATCGCGCATGCCGTGCCTGCTCTGGCGAGGCGCCTTGCCGCCGGGCGCTTGCCGGGCGATCCGGCAATGGTGGTCGGGCTCAATGACAGCGGCGACCGCCAGAAGGCGATCGACGTCGCGGCGCATGTCCACATGGCCGCCGCGCTCAGGGCCGCGGGCGTTCGGCGGATGCTCTCCGAGGAGGCGGCCGAGGTCGAGGAACTCAATGCAGAAGGTGCATGGGATGTGGCGATCGACCCGATCGACGGGTCTGGAAGCATCGGCATCGGAGCGCCACTCGGCGTGCTGTTTTCCATCCTGCCGGCGTCGCCGGAAGGTTTTTTGCGGTCCGGCCGTGACGTCACGGCCGCGGGTTACGTCTCGTTCGGCCATTCCTGCGATTTCGGCTTTTCGCTCGGCCAGGGTGTCACGGTCGCCACCTTCGACGCCGAGGCCGGCCTGTTCCGCGTGGTCCGGCGCGAGGTGCGCCTCGGGCCTGATGCCGACACCATCGCCTTCAACGGCTCGAATACTCGCCATTGGCCGGACGGACTGCAACGCTATGCACACGCGGTCCTTTCGGGCCGCGACGGGGTGCTCGGGCGTGATTTCAATATGCGCTGGCTGGCCGCGGCTGTCGGCGAACTGCACCGAATCCTGCTGCTCGGCGGCATGTTCATGTATCCGGCGGATCGGCGCCCGGGTTACGAACAGGGGCGCCTGAGGCTGGTCTACGAGGCCGTGCCGATCGCCTTTCTCATCGAGCAGGCGGGGGGCGAGGCGACGGATGGCTTGACTGCGATTCTCGACAAGGTGCCCGGGAGCCTGCACGAGAACACGCCGCTCTATTTCGGCGCCCGCAACGACGTTCGACTGGCTGGCCGATATCTCACCGGATCAGGAAAAGGATGAACCATGGCCCGCATAACCCTTCGTCAACTCCTCGACCATGCCGCGGACAGGGGCTATGCGGTCCCGGCCTTCAACATCTCGAACATGGAGCAGGGACTTGCCATCATGGCCGCCGCCGACGCCTGCAACGCGCCGGTCATCCTGCAGGCCAGCCGCGGTGCACGCGCCTATGCCGGTGATCGCGTTCTCGCCCGGCTGATCGACGGGCTGACGGAGATGTACCCTCATATTCCTGTCTGCATGCATCTCGATCACGGCAACACCCTGTCGACATGTGTCACGGCGATCCAGAATGGTTTCACCTCGGTGATGATGGATGGTTCCCTGTTGGAGGACGGCCAGACTCCGGCCGACTATGCCTACAATGCCGATGTCACGCGCAGGGTCGTGGACGTGGCTCATGCCGCAGGTGTCTCGGTCGAAGGTGAAATCGGAGTCCTCGGTTCGCTCGAGACCGGCATGGGCGACCAGGAAGACGGCCACGGAGCCACCGGAAAGCTCGCCGAACATCAGTTGCTGACCGACCCGGAGGATGCCGCCCGCTTTGTGGCGGATACCGGTGTCGATGCCCTGGCCATCGCCATGGGAACCAGCCACGGCGCCTACAAGTTCAGCCGCAAGCCCGACGGAACCGTGCTTGCCATGCATGTGATCGAGGAGATCCATAGCCGCCTGCCGAACACCCATCTGGTGATGCATGGTTCTTCTTCGGTGCCGGAAGATCTGCAGAACATCATCAATTCCTATGGTGGCGACATCAAGCCGACATGGGGTGTGCCCGTCGAGGAGATCCAGCGCGGGATTCGTAGCGGTGTCCGCAAGGTCAATATCGATACCGACAACCGTCTCGCGATGACGGCTGCCATCCGCAAGTGTCTGACCGACCATCCGGCCGAATTCGACCCGAGGAAATATCTCAAGCCGGCCATGGCCATGATGCAGGAAGTCTGCAGGCAACGTTTCGATGCGTTCGGCACGTCGGGGAATGCCGACCGGATGACGCCGATTCCGCTGGAGAAGATGGCGAAGCGCTACTGAGACGGAACGAGGCTTGAAGTCAGCCGGAACGGTGCCTAAGGTCCGGTGAGGGAGGAGACACGATGAGCCTGACGCAGAAGCTGATCAACGATGGCAACAGGGCGGTCGACGAGATGCTTCGGGGCATTCTCGCCGCACATCCGGATCACCTCTGGAGCCCGGAACACGCACCGCGCGCGCTGATCGCGCGCCATGGCCCGCGGAAAGGCAAGGTTGCCCTGGTCATCGGTGGCGGTTCGGGTCACGAACCGACCTTCGTCGGGCTCGTCGGAAAGGGGCTGGCGGATGCCGCGGCCGTGGGCAATGTCTTCGCGTCGCCTCCGCCGCAACCCGCAGTCGACGCGGCCATGGCCGCCGATGGCGGAGCCGGCGTTCTCTTCATGTACGGCAACTATGCCGGCGACGTGATGAATTTCGACATGGCGGCTGAACTTCTGGAGATGGAGGGCATAGAAGCGCGTACCGTCCTGACGACGGACGACATCGCGTCTGCGCCCGTGGAACAGAAGGCAAAGAGGCGAGGGGTCGCCGGCAATCTCTTCATCTTCAAGGCTGCCGGCGCCGCAGCCGACCTGATGATGCCGCTGGATGAGGTGGAGCGGATTGCACGGCATGCCAATGCCCGCACCTACACGATGGGAGTGGCGCTCTCGTCGTGCTCGCTGCCCCATACGCGCAAATACAATTTCGATTTGCCGGCCGGCGAGATGGAGATCGGAATGGGTATCCACGGCGAGCCTGGCATCCGTCGCGGACCGTTGAAGGCCGCCGATGAGGTCGCGGACGAGATCATGGATGCGATCCTCGCGGAGATGTCGGCAGCGAGAGGCGACCGGGTCGCCGTCCTCGTGAACTCGCTCGGCGCGACGCCGCTGATGGAACTCTACATCCTTTTCGCCCGCGTCAGCCATCGCCTCGAACAGGCTGGTCTCGAAACCCATCTGGCTCTGGTCGGGCCTTATTGTACTTCGCTCGACATGGCGGGTGCGTCCATCACCGTCATGCACCTCGACGACGAGCTTCAGCCGCTCATCGACCATCCCTGTGACTGTGCCATGTTCCGGAGAGGATGATGCCGGCGGAATTCACCCTGCATGACCTGAAGGAGCTGTTCGTCGCGCTCGCCGCTACCATGGAGCGCGAACGGGACCGGTTATGTGAACTCGACGGCCGGATCGGCGATGCCGACCATGGGGTCGCCATGGAGCAGGGGATGGCCGCGGCCTCCGCCGCCGTCCAAGCCCTCTCCGACGAAGCGACCTTGCAGGAAGGCTTCAATGCCGCGGCAAAGGCCTTCCTGAATGCGATCGGCGCATCCTCCGGCCCGTTGTATTCAACGGCCCTGCTTCGCGCCGGCAAGGTGGCCGGCGCGCGCCGGTCAATGTCGCGCGGGGAACTGGCGGACGTCATCGTGGCGATGCGGGATGGGATCGTCCACCGGGGAAAGGCCGAGCCCGGACAGAAGACCATGCTCGACGCCTGGCACCCGGCTGCCGTAGCCGCGGCGGCGGGAGCTTCGCCGGATGTGATCGCTTCGCGGGCCGATGCCGGGGCAAAGGCGACCGCGACGATGGTCGCCGTGCTGGGAAGAGCCGCCCGGCTCGGGGAACGTTCGCTCGGGCATCAGGATCCCGGTGCCGTATCCGCTGCCCTGATCGTGGGGATCATCGCCAGCGGGATTTCGCCGTAAGCGGCTTCCTGCGCAAGCGCGGGTTCCCCAGCGCAGATGCCGGAAAGATCATCGATATCATATTGCAGGAGGAAGGACGCCCGCCCGAAACGATGTCGTGCAGGGATGACGGCAAAAGGCCCGCTAACCGGAGGATTGCTGACGACGAGCCGAAAACGCGCGCCTGACCGGCGTCATCCCGGAGCGCCCCGCAGCGGGTAACCCCGCTGACGGGGGCTGCCAGAGTCGCATCACGCAACAGGCAGGCTCGCCAGCGCTGTCGAAATCGCTTCGGCCAGCGTCGTCGTGGGGCGGCCGATCAGTTTGCCGAGAATGCCGCTGTCATCATGCAGCACGCCCGTGGATATGCCCTGCGCTTCGACCTGGGCCACCATGTCAGCGAACGCCCTCGGTAGTCCGACCTGTTCGAGTGCGGCGGCATGTTGGGCTTCGCCGAGATCGTGATAGGCGAAGGGCTTGCCGGTCTGACGGGACACCTCGGCGGCAATATCGGCCAGACGATATGGCTTGTCGCCTGCCAACTCATGGGTGTGTCCCTCATGGCCGGGGGACGTCATGACGACCGCTGCGGCGTCTGCGAAGTCCTGCCGTGAAGCCCAGGAAACCAGACCGCTGCCGGCGCTGCCGATCATCGCTCCGTGGGCGAGGGACGGAGGAATGGCGACGGTGTGATTTTCCCAGTACCAGCCATTGCGAAGGATTGTGTAATTCAATCCTGATTCCTTGATCCACGCTTCGGTCCGGGTGTGATCAGCTGCGAACCAATGGCTCCACTTTTCGGCGTGAAGAAGGCTCGTATAGACGAAGCGCTTGATGCCCGCCCTCTTCGCCGCCGCAATCACGTTGGCGTGCTCCTGCTGGCGGGTTTCCATCGAGCTCGACGAGATCAGGAGAAGGGTCCCGACGCCCTGAAGGGCCCCGTCGAGCGTTTCCGGATGGTTATAGTCGGCCGCCCGCGCGGCGACGCCGAGGTCCTTGGCCTTGGCGGGATCGCGCACGAGGGCAACGATCTGATCGGCCGTGGCGAGTTTGGAAAGGCTTTTGACCACCTTGCGGCCGAGCTGTCCGGTCGCGCCAGTCACTGCATACATGTCGAGGTCTCCACAATAAACGAACACCATTGTACGTTTGTAAGCGTACAATGGTGTTCGTTTATTGTTTTCGCAAGAGGCGGGGCTATCTTTTGTCCCGGATTTCCGGATCGGCCGCCAAGCCCCGGATGATCAGGAGAAGGCGGCGATCGATCGCGGCGCGGCGGTCCGGTTCTCCGTCGAGCCGCCAGCCATAGGAAACCATCCGGCACGCCAGCAGCACCTCTTCCGCCGTCAATGTCGACCGGACGATCCCCTGTTTCCTGGCGGTCGCAAGTGGTCCGGCAATGATGGTCGTCAACAGATCGGCTGGCGAACAGGCTTCCCCGGGTGTGGAGGTGTTTTGGCGAGCGCTGGCGAAGGCGTGGTAAATGTCGCTGACATCGATCAGCTTTCGCATGACCTCGAAGAGGCTGCATCCCTCGCTGACGTCGATCTCTTTCCTGATGATCTCGATCTCATGGTCCAGCACGGCCTGATAGAGTTCCGCCCGGTCGGTGAAATTGCGATACAGCGTGCCGCGGGTGATGCCAGCCTTCTCCGTGATCAGCTCGAGGGGAGCATCATCGCCGTGAACGCGCACGATCTCTCGCGTCGCCTCCAGAAGCCGTCGTCTGTTTTCCGCTGCGTCTCTTCTCACGAACGCTCTGCTCTCCTTGATCGTGCGACGTCATCTCGTGGTTTGATGCAAGGGAAGACGGTCGATCAGGTTTGTCAAGGCGGCAACGCTTCTTCAATTCAGGTGTTCGGAATCTCCGATATTCCGCGGTGCGGGTGATGGGATGCTGCCCTCCGGCGCATTCCGCCACCGACTTCGTCGGTATTGGACATTTGATCCTCGCCTTGACTTCCCGGTCAACCGCTACTCTCGTCCTCTGCCGACCTCGCAGATGCCAGACCTTGCGCGCCGGGTCGCGTTCTCTTGTTGCCATATCGTGAGTGGTGGAACGCCGCAGCACCATCGGCTAACATCCGCGCATGCGTGATCTCAATCTCAAAGCCACCGAATATTTTGAAGCCGTTGCCCGCCTTGGCAGCGTCACCAAGGCCGCCGAGGAACTGGGGATTTCTCCGTCCGCCGTCAGCCAGCAATTGTCGCTTCTCGAAGCGCAGCTGGGCGTGAAGCTGTTCCGGCGCGAGAAGCGCCGCCTTGTACTGACGCTTGACGGTGACCGGCTGTTCCAGACGACGACGCAGGCGTTCGGCGCCATCCGCAACGCGCGCTCGGCCATTTCCTTCCACCGGGATCGCCGCAATTTCATCATCCGTGTGAGCCCGAGCTTTGGCGTGCGCTGGCTTGGACCACGGGTCGGCGCCTTCGCCGCGGAGAATGAAGACTGGAACATGCGCATTGATGCGACTCCGGATTTCTCGGCGTTCGAGACCGAGAATGTCGATGTCGACCTGCGTTACGGCATGGGAACCTGGAGCGGCGTTTCCGTAACACCATTAATGCACGATCTTGTCCTTCCGCTCTGCAGTCCGGCTTACCTGGAGCGACTGAAGGAGATTGATCCCGATCCGTCACGACAACTTGCCAAGGCAAGGCTGATCGACAGCGTCAAGACCCTCTATCGCTGGGATCTCTGGCTCGCCTTCAACCAGATCAGCATTCCAGACGTGAATTACCCTTTGCGTTTCGACCGCTCCTCGATGTCCATCGAGATGGCGAAGCAGGGCGGAGGCATCGCGCTCGACAGTGTCACGCTTTGCCTGGGCGAACTGGAACGCGGCGAACTGGTTCCCTTTTCCACGGCGTTTGACGTGATCGACTTTCCCGCCTATTGGTTCGTCTGCCCGTCCAGACATCTCAACCGACGGATTGTGCTACGTTTTTTCAACTGGATGATGTCGGCCTGCAAGGGCCACGACGACGCTGCTCGCGCCCATCTGGAAGCGCTGAACTGCCGTTTCCGAATTGGATCTCCGACCGATCTCATCGATGTCAAGCCGTGGGGCCTGTGAGCGCGAGGTCTCAATGTTAATTAAGCTCAGCTTCAAAGGTCTTTCACTTTTCTTAAAATAATTCCTCCCCCGGCGATGCTATCTGTAGCGACATAGACAGCCGGGAGGAGACTATGACTTTGGCAGGCCGCTCCGTGGCTCGCTCCAACGTGTCGTTGGAATTGCGGGCATGGAATATTCGCCGCAAGGCCCTTCTGATGGGGCAGGTGCAGGGGCAGGGCTATATCGGCCAAGCCTTGGGTGTCGCCGACGTTCTCGCCGCGTCCTATTTCCATGCTTTGGAATTTCGTCCGGAAGATCCGGAATGGGAAGGTCGCGACCGCTTCCTTCTCTCCATCGGTCATTATGCGATCGCGCTTTATGCGGTCCTGATGGAGGCGGGCATCCTGCCGGAAGACGAACTCGCAACCTATGGCATGGACGACAGCCGCATGCCGATGTCGGGCATGGCATCCTACACGCCGGGCATGGAAATCACCGGCGGTTCGCTCGGCCACGGCTTGGGCATCGCCGTCGGCATGGCCATGGGGCTGAAGCGCAAGAACAATACTGCACTCGTCTATAACCTGATGTCGGATGGCGAACTGGGCGAAGGATCGACCTGGGAAGCCGCCATGTCGGGCGCGCATCACAAGCTCGACAACCTGATCTGCCTCGTCGATTTCAACAACCAGCAAGCCGACGGCAAGTCGACGGAAATGCTCTGCTCCGAGCCGCTCACCGAAAAGTGGGAAGCCTTCGGCTGGCATGCGCAGCGCGTCGACGGCAACGACCTTCCCGCCGTCGTCGCAGCCTTCGATGCGGCCCGCGCCGTCAAGGAGGCAAAGCCCCGCGTCATCATATTCGATACGACCATGTGCAAGGGGGTGCCCTTCCTCGAAAGCCGCGAAATCACCCACTTCGTCCGCGTGGAAGCGGATGAATGGGACAAGGCACTCGCCGTTCTGGAAGAAGGAAAGCCTGCATGACACTCGCGTCGATGGCCCGCAAATACGAAGCCCGCAAGGCTCCCGAGGGCGAACGCCAGGCGACTTCGGCGATGATCGCATCGCTGGCTGCGGAAGGCTACGACACCGTTTCGGCACCGTTCGGCAATGCGCTGATCGACGTTGCCAAGAAGGACGAACGCATCGTCGGTCTTACCGCTGACCTCGGCAAGTATACCGACCTGCACGTCTTCGCGAATGCCATGCCGGATCGCTTCTACCAGATGGGTATGGCCGAACAGGTGCTGATGTCGGCCGCAGCCGGTTTGGCGCGTGAAGGCTTCCTGCCCTTTGCCACGACCTACGCCGTTTTTGCCTCGCGCCGTGCCTATGACTTCATCGCCATGGCGATCGCGGAAGAGAACCTGCCGGTCAAGATCGTTTGCGCCCTGCCGGGTCTGACCACGGGATACGGCCCGAGCCACCAGGCGACGGAAGACCTCGCGATCTTCCGTGGCCTGCCGAACATGACGATCATCGATCCCTGCGATGCCGACGACATTCTCGGCATGGTGCCGGAAATGTGCGCCCTGCAGGGGCCGGTCTACGCCCGCCTCCTGCGTGGCAAGGTGCCGTCCGTGCTGAAGAAGCACAGGCCGGACTACAAGTTCCAGCTCGGCAAGGCGCAGATGATCCGCGAAGGAAAGGACGTCCTCGTCGTTTCCACCGGCCTGATGACCATGCGTGCGCTGGATGCCGCCGTGACGCTCGCCGGAGACAAGGTGGATGTCGCGGTTCTTCACTGCCCGACCGTCAAGCCGCTCGATCTCGAGACCATTGCCGCCGAAGCCTCCAAGGGCGGCCGGCTGGTTGTGACCGCCGAAAACCACACGGTCGTGGGCGGTCTCGGTGAAGCGGTCGCCGGTGGTCTCCTGTCGCGCGGCATTGCGCCGAAGTTCCGCATGATCGGTCTTCCGGACCAGTTCCTGGAAGCCGGCGCGCTGCCGACGCTGCACGAAATGTACGGGATTTCGGTCGGCAAGGTCATCGATCAGATCAAGGGTTGGCTCTGAGGAGCCTTCCCACCATCCAGAACAACAGTTGGGAGGAGTAGGGCATATGGGCCTTCTGCAGGGCAAATCTGCAATCGTAACAGGTGCTGCTTCGGCACGCGGCCTCGGCAAGGCAACCGCGAGGCTGTTTGCCGAACATGGCGCGACCGTCGCCATCCTCGATCTGGACGCGGACGCCGCAAAGGCGGCTGCAGCCGATCTCGGTCCGGAGCATGTCGGTCTCGCCTGCAACGTGGCGGACAAGGCCGCTTGCGACGCCGCCGTGGCCGAACTCGTCAAGCGCTGGGGTCGCATCGACGTCCTCGTCAACAATGCCGGCATCACGCAGCCGCTCAGGATCATGGAGATTGGCCCGGCGAATTATGACGCCGTACTCGACGTCAACCTGCGCGGCACGCTGTATATGAGCCAGGCGGTGATTCCGGGCATGCGCGAGCAGAAGTCCGGCTCGATCGTCAATCTCAGCTCGGTTTCAGCCCAGCGCGGTGGTGGCATCTTCGGCGGGCCGCACTATTCGGCAGCCAAGGCCGGAGTCCTCGGCCTGACCAAGGCCATGGCCCGCGAACTGGCTCCCGCCAATGTCCGCGTCAACGCGATCTGCCCCGGCTTCATTGCGACGGACATCACCGCAGGCAAGCTCACACCGGACATGCTCGAGAAGATCATCGAAGGCATCCCGATGGCTCGCGCCGGCGAGGCATCCGACGTCGCGGGTTGCGCACTGTTCCTGGCGTCCGACCTTTCGGCTTACTGTACGGGCACGGAGGTGGACGTCAACGGTGGGTCGCTGATCCACTGACAGCCGATCACGATCAACGAAACAACCGTCTTCCAAGAGGAGGGAGACGGTCCGGGCGGGGTTAGGCCCCGCTCCGATTACCATCACCAAGGAGGAGGATATGCATATGAACATCAACAGACGGACATTCCTGACAGGTGCCACTGTGGCTCTTGCGGCTCCGGCCATCGTTGCCGGCATTCGCCCGGCACAAGCGGCGACCACCCTGACGCTCG
>DATGWU010000007.1:0-4926 GCA_035299345.1 Rhizobium sp. | reverse complement strand
GTAGGGAACGCCCTCTGTGGCGTTCCGCGAGTCGGGTACCATGTTCCGCCCCCTCATCCGGTCCTTCGGACCACCTTCTCCCCGCTGGGGAGAAGGGAAAGCCGACCGTCAACATTTGCTGCGTCGGCGACGACGACCAGTCGATCTACGGCTGGCGCGGGGCAGAGGTGGACAATATCCTGCGCTTCGAGAAGGACTTTCCGGGCGCCAAGGTGATCAAGCTCGAGCGCAACTACCGTTCCACCGAGCATATCCTCGGCGCTGCCGGCCACCTGATCGCCCACAACGAGGGACGCCTCGGCAAGACGCTCTTCACCGACCGCACCGAACCGGACGACGAGAAAGTGATGGTTCACGCCGCCTGGGATTCCGAGGAGGAGGCCCGTGCCGTCGGCGAGGAAATCGAGCGGCTGCAGCGCGGCGACGCCGACGGCAAGAAGCATGCCCTCAACGACATGGCGATCCTCGTGCGCGCCTCCTTCCAGATGCGCGAATTCGAAGACCGCTTCGTGACCCTCGGCCTCAACTACCGCGTCGTCGGCGGCCCGCGCTTCTACGAGCGCCTCGAAATCCGCGACGCCATGGCCTATTTCCGCCTCGTCTGCCAGCCGGCCGACGACCTCGCCTTCGAGCGCATCGTCAATACGCCGAAGCGGGGCCTGGGCGACACCACGGTCCGGGCACTGCACGACTATGCCCGCGCGCGCGACATCCCGATGCTCGCCGCCGCCGCCGAGATGGTCGAGACCGACGAGCTGAAGCCGAAGGCCCGCAAGGCGCTCTTCGACGTGATTCAATACTTCCGCCGCTGGTCGGAACGCCTTGAAACGACTCCGCATACCGAACTCGCCGAACAGATCCTCGACGAGTCCGGCTATACCGACATGTGGAAGAATGACAAGTCGGCCGAAGCGCCGGGCCGGCTCGAAAACCTCAAGGAACTTGTCCGCTCGATGGAGGCGTTCGAGTCGATGCGCGGCTTCCTCGAACACGTCTCGCTGGTCATGGATGTGGAGCAGAACGAGGACATGGACGCCGTGTCGATCATGACGCTCCACTCCGCCAAGGGGCTCGAATTCGAAACCGTCTTCCTGCCGGGGTGGGAGGAAGGCCTCTTCCCGCACCAGCGTGCCCTCGACGAAGGCGGCCGCTCCGGCCTCGAGGAAGAGCGCCGCCTCGCCTATGTCGGCATCACCCGCGCCAAGCGCCGCTGCCACATCTGGTTCGTTTCCAATCGCCGCATCCACGGCCTCTGGCAATCGACCATGCCCTCACGCTTCCTCGACGAACTGCCGCAGGGCCATGTCGAGGTCGCCGAAGCCGAGGGCTCCTACGGCGGCTATGGCCGCGGCGGCTACGGCCAGTCGCGCTTCGATCGCGCCGATCCCTTCGCCAATTCCTATTCGACGCCCGGCTGGAAGCGCGCCCAGCAGAACAAGTCGGACGCCACGCGCGACAACTGGGGCACCCGCTCCGGCCATGCGGTGGAACGCATCGGCTATGGCGAGAGCGGCCCCCGCGGCAGGACGATCGAGGGCGAGCTGGTGGCCAAATCCACGAGCTCCGAGCCGTCGAAATTCAAGCTCGGCGACCGCGTCTTCCACGTCAAGTTCGGCAACGGCAACATCTCGGCGATCGAGGGCAACAAGCTCACCATCGATTTCGACCGCGCCGGCCAGAAGCGCGTGCTGGACGGGTTCGTCGAGCGGGTGTGAGCCCCACGCGGCCCGTCGACGGACGCAACCGATCACGCTCCGGCCGCCTGCCACTATTCCTTCGCATTCTCGTTGTCTGAAAGAGGCTCCAATCCCGCGCGTGCCCGGTCGTCGGCACGGGCCTGTCATCGAATCATGCGAAACCCGCCAGACCTTCCGCAAGGGACAACGGCATGCTGCCCGACAGTGAAACGCATTCCGGCGCGAGCCGGCTCCTCTCCCGCTACCGCGGCTATCTGACGGCCGCCGCCGTCGTCGCCGTGTTCACCATGATGATCTTCGCGATCCACCGCCTGACCGCGGAGGTGCGCTATGACGACGTCCTCGCAGCCCTCGGGGATACCTCCTGGTGGTCGCTGCTCTGGGCGGCGTTCTTCACCGCGCTCAGCTACGGCGCGCTCGCCCTCTACGACGCCAACGCCATCGACTATATCGGACGCAAGCTGCCGCTGCCGTCGGTGATGACGACCGCCTTCATCGCTTACGCCGTCGGCAATACAGCCGGATTCGGACCCTTGAGTGGCGGCGCGATCCGCTACCGCGCCTATTCGAAACTCGGGCTCCAGCCCGGTGAAATCGGCCGCGTCATCGCCTTCGTGACGCTCTCCTTCGGCCTCGGCCTCGCCGCGGTTAGTGCGCTCGCGCTGCTGGTCGTCGCGCCGCGGGTCGCCGATATCGTCGGTCTGAACGGTCCGGCGCTTCGCTCCGGTGCCGTCGCCGTCGTCGTGCTGCTGGCCGTCCTCGGCTTCGTCGGTAGAAACGGACGCGAGATCACTATCGCCGGCGTGACGCTCCGGCTTCCCGACACACGCACGTCGTCGCGGCAGTTTCTCGTCACCGCCTTCGATCTCGCGGGGTCCGCGTCGGCCCTTTACGTCCTGCTGCCGGAGACACATGTCGGCTGGCCCGCCTTCTTCGCGATCTACGCGACGGCCGTCGCGCTCGGCGTCCTGAGCCACGTTCCCGCCGGCCTCGGCGTCTTCGAGACGGTGATGATCGCCGGCCTCGGCAACGCCATCAGCGCCGACCAGCTCCTCGGCAGTTTGGTGCTCTACCGCCTCGTCTACTATGTCCTGCCGCTGCTGTTCGCGCTCGCGCTCGCCGTCGTCGGCGAGTTGCGGAGCTTCGCAAAACAGCCCCTCGCCGCCGAGATCGCCCAGATCGCCGCACGGCTCGTGCCCGTGCTCCTCTCCACCTATGCGCTGATGCTCGGAGCGATGCTGATATTCTCGAGCGTCACCCCGACGCCGGACAGCGACCTCGACTTCCTCGCCGGGCTCCTGCCCCTGCCGATCGTCGAGGCGGCACACTTCCTGTCGAGCATTCTCGGCCTTGTCCTCGTCGTTGCGTCGCGCGGTATCGCGCAGCGTCTCGACGGCGCCTGGTGGGTCGGGCTCGCGGCAGCGGCCATCGCCTTCTTCTTCTCGCTGATGAAGGCGCTTGCCGTTTTCGAGGCCATCGCTCTCGGTCTCTTCATTGCGGCGATGCTCGCCAGCGCTGGCAGTTTCACCCGCCACGCCTCCCTCTTCGGCCAGGCCCTAGGACCGGCCTGGCTGACGGCGATGGCCGTCACCGTCGTCGGTGCCGCCGGCATCCTGCTCTTCGTCTACCGCGACACCCAGTACAGCCATGAACTCTGGTGGCAGTTCGAGTTTTCCGAGGAAGCCCCGCGCGGCCTGCGGGCGCTGCTCGGCCTTGCGATCAGCTCGGCGGCGGTTGCGATGTTCAGCCTGTTGCGACCGGTCGCGCGGCGGCCCGACGACGCGCTTGAGGACGATCTCGCACGTGCGGTGACAATCGTCGAAGGACAGGACGTCGCCGACGCCAACCTCGTGCGCATGGGTGACAAGAGGCTGCTGTTCTCGCAGAGTGGCAAGGCCTTCGTCATGTACGGCATCCAGGGACGATCCTGGATCGCGCTCGCCGATCCTGTCGGGGCGGCGGAGGACTTCCCCGATCTCGTCTGGCAGTTCGTCGACACGGCCCGCGCCTCCGGCGGTCGCGCCGTCTTCTACCAGATCACGCCGGCGCTGCTGCCCTCCTGCATCGATGCGGGCCTGCGCGCCTTCAAGCTCGGCGAACTCGCGACCGTCGAGCTCGGCCAATTCGATCTCGCCGGCAGCCGCCTTTCGGGCCTGCGTCAGTCGTACAGCCGCGGCCAGCGCGACGGGCTCGTCTTTTCGATCGTCGAACCGTCGGACGTACCGCCGATCCTCGGCGAACTGAGGGCGATATCGGATGCCTGGCTCGCCCACCACAACACGCGGGAAAAATCGTTCTCCCTCGGCGCCTTCGATCCCGGATACGTGCTCTCGCAGCCGGTGGCGATCCTCACCAACGAGGACAGGATCGTCGCCTTCGCCACCGTGATGACGACGGCCACGAAGTCGGAGGCGACGGTCGACCTTATGCGCTTTGCGCCCGACGCACCACGCGGCGCCATGGATTTCCTCTTCATCAGCCTCATGAAGCATATGCGCGAGGCGGGCTTCTCCCGCTTCAACCTCGGCATGGCACCGCTCTCGGGCATGTCACGGCGGGAAACGGCGCCCGTCTGGGACCGCATCGGCGGTCTCGTCTTCGAGCACGGCGAACGCTTCTACAACTTCAAGGGCCTCAGGGCCTTCAAGTCAAAATTCCATCCGCAATGGGAGCCGCGCTACCTCGCCGTCACCAACGGCACCGGTGCGGCGCTGGCCCTCATGGACATCACCTTCCTGATCAGCGGCGGCATGAAAGGCGTGGTAGCGAAATGAAATCTCTCGGACTTCCCGGCCTCGGCCTCGCCGCAGGCCTTCTCGTCTCCTCCGGCATCGCCGCCGCCCAGGCGCCCGCGGCCTACCAGCCCGGCATGATCCCGGCCGACCATATCCTGCTGCCGCAGGGCGAGGTGCGCGCCGACATCTTCCTGATCTCCGACGCCGGCGGCTGGAGCGACAACGAGGAACAGCAGGCGAAGGCGCTCGTCGACAAGGGCGCGATCGTCGTTGGCATCGACTTTCCCGCATACCTGAAGGCGCTACGCGCCGATGACGGCGACTGCGTCTACATGATCTCGGATGTGGAATCCCTCGCCCATCAGGTCCAGCGGGCGGCGGGAACGAGCGTCTTCAATCCGCCGATCGTCGCCGGGGTCGGTGAAGGTGCCGCACTCGCGCTCGCGATGATCGCCCAGAGCCCAGCAGCGACCGTCGGCGAAGCGATCGCCGTC
>DATGWU010000006.1:0-1763 GCA_035299345.1 Rhizobium sp. | reverse complement strand
CCGGTAAAACGCAAGCGACGCCCGCGCCCAGCGTGATGTCGCCGTCGCCTTGGCATGAAACTCCTATTATTTTAAGGGCGACCTCTGCTTACCCGCTTGGAGACTGCCATGGACGAGACGAGCGAAAGGGCCTCTCCGCAGCTATCCTATGCACCCTCTCCGGCACCCAGCCCTTGGGCAACATATCTCGCGCAGATCGACCGGGTGATTCCCTACCTTGGCGATCTCGCGCGTTGGGCCGAAACGCTCAAGCACCCGAAGCGCACGCTCATCGTCGATGTGCCCATCGAGATGGACAACGGCATGGTTCGGCACTTCGAAGGTTTTAGGGTCCAGCACAATCTTTCGCGCGGACCGGGCAAAGGCGGCGTGCGCTTTCATCCGAGCGTGACGCTTGAGGAAACCATGGCGCTCGCCGCGTGGATGACCATCAAGACAGCCGCAATGGAGTTGCCCTTTGGAGGCGCCAAGGGCGGTGTTCGGGTGGACCCGCTAGAGCTCTCAAGCAAAGAATTGGAAAAGCTGACGCGGCGCTATACCAGCGAGATCGGAATCATCATCGGTCCGCAACGGGACATACCTGCACCTGACGTTAATACCAATGCGCAGATCATGGCGTGGATGATGGACACCTACTCGATGCACGCGGGCTTTACGGCGACCGGCGTCGTGACCGGCAAGCCGATCCATCTTGGTGGCTCGCTCGGCCGGGTGAAGGCGACGGGCCGCGGCGTGTTCGTCACCGGTCGAGAGGCGGCGAAACGAATCCATCTCAAACTCGACGGCGCACGTATCGCTCTTCAAGGATTCGGCAACGTTGGGTCTGCGGCGGCTGAACTATTTGCCGCCGCGGGCGCCAAAATCGTCGCGATTCAGGATCAGTGGGGTACTCTACTCGACGACAACGGCATTGACGTCACCCCGCTCCTCGAGCGGACCCGTACTGAGGCCGGCATCGGAGCTTCTCCTGATAACAACGAGGCGTTTTGGGATGCCCCGTGCGACATCCTGATCCTCGCTGCTCTCGAAAGCCAACTCACAGCGGAACGCGCGCGCCGGACAAATGCGAAACTCGTGCTTGAAGGCGCCAATGGCCCGACACTAACCGCCGCCGATGACATTCTCGCTGCTCGCAGCATTCTTGTGGTTCCCGACGTCATCTGCAATGCCGGTGGCGTGACAGTCAGCTATTTCGAATGGGTGCAAGACTTCTCGAGTTTCTATTGGACCGAAAATGAGATTAACGCGCGGCTCGATACGCTTATCGTCGAAGCGCTGCGAAAGATTTGGTCTTATGCCGACCGGCATCAAATCTCGTTGCGAACAGCGGCATTCGTCATCGCATGCGAACGCATCCTTGCAGCGCGTCAGGAAAGGGGTTTGTACCCTTGAACTGCTATGTGTCCCGGTCGGAAATCAAATGCGAACGTAGTGATGATGCAGGCCGCCGAGGAACAGGCCTCTCTTCGATGCTTCCGAGGGTGTGAACTGGTCGCCTCGTCGGCGCATCCTTGTTCAAGGACAGGTGTGTTCGGCTCTGATTGTAGTAGTCCGCGTAACAGCGCAACAGACTAGAAGATGGCGCTCTCCCAAGACAATCACGTGGTCCAAACGGTCTCGTCGGATCGAACTGATCGCCCGCTCGCAATATCCGTTCTGCCAGGGCGACCGGGCCGCGGTCGGCCGATCCCGGATGCCCATCGCCCGGATACGGCTCATAATAGCGTCGCCGTACACCCGATCGATCACGTAACAGATACTTG
>DATGWU010000005.1:0-2826 GCA_035299345.1 Rhizobium sp. | reverse complement strand
TCCTGTCGATCGACGGGCTCTACAGGGCGGTCGGCGGAGCGCCGCGCGATCCGGAGCGGCCGCAGTTCACCGACCACTATTTCACCGGCGACTATCCGACCCGCCTGCTCGACCGGGAAGGCGAGAAGGTCGGCCGCAAGGTTTCCATGCTCGCCAGCAACGGGTGATGACGCAGCCCCCCTCCCCTCAATAGGGAGGGTCGGGCCGAGGGTCCGGGGCGGGTTACCTCTTTTTTCGGAGCCGCTCACCCCCACCCGCTGCTACGCTGCGGCCTCCCCCCTCAGGGGAGGTAAAGTGCGGGCCCACTCCGCCTGAATTCCTATCGTCGGTGTCGCATTGCACCGCTTCTCCGGGAGAATTCACAGATGACAATCGACCTCAAGGACCGTATCGCGCTCGTGACCGGCGCATCGCGCGGCATCGGCTATTACACCGCGCTCGAACTCGCCAGGGCCGGCGCGCATGTGATCGCCTGCGCACGCACCGTCGGCGGGCTCGAGGAACTCGATGACGCGATCAAGGCGGTCGGCGGTTCGGCGACGCTGGTGCCCTTCGACCTCGCAGACATGCAGGCAATCGACACGCTCGGGGCCTCGATCTTCGAGCGCTGGGGCAAGCTCGACATCCTCGTCGCCAATGCCGGCATCCTCGGCGTCATCTCGCCCATCGGCCATGTCGAGGCGAAGGTCTTCGAAAAGGTGATGACGATCAACGTCACCGCCACCTGGCGGCTGATCCGCTCGGTCGAGCCGCTGCTCGCCAAGTCCGACCAAGGCCGCGCGGTCATCATGTCGTCGGCGGCCGCCCACAAATGCCGGCCCTTCTGGGGTCCCTACTCCGCCTCCAAGGCCGCCGTCGAGGCGCTCGCCCGCACCTGGGCCGGGGAAACGCAGCGCCTGCCGCTGCGCGTCGTCTCTGTCGATCCGGGCGCCACACGCACCGCCATGCGTGCCCAGGCCATGCCCGGAGAAGACCCCTCGACGCTGCCGCACCCGTCCGAGGTCGCCGTCCGGCTCCTGCCGCTCTGCGGACCCGAACTCACCGAAACCGGCAAGCTCTTCGTCGTGCGCGAAAACCGCCTCGTCGACTACCGCATGCCGGAGTGACGTGAGCCAGCAAGCAAACAGGGCGGGCTTCCGCCGTGCTGCACTCTCTGAATGGTGGTCGTTGATGCGAGAGAGCCTCAAAAAGAAGATCATCGAGGTTTGTGACCGGAAGGTCGCGGAGAAGGGGCCGGACGTCGGTCTGTCCTTCTACGCCTTCTTCGCCAACAAGAACGATGACCCGGAACTTCTTATGGAAGCCGCGGAATGGTGGATACGCACCCATCGGCTCGATCACTTCGAGAAAGCAGTGAAAATCAGGCGGATGGTCGAAACGCAAGGGTCTTGACCTGCCCCGCCCCCCAGACATCCACACAGACCAGAGCCACGCCATGCGACCCAGAGACATCATCGGCTACGTCTTTCTCGCGCTCGCCTGGGGGCTTTCCTTCCTGCTGCTCCTGAAGGTCGTCGAGGCTTTCGGCTGGATCGGCGCCGTCACCTTCCGCTGCTTCATCGCCGGCCTGATCCTGCTCGTCGCGGCAAGAGCGACCGGACGCCGGCTCGATTTCTCCTGCGGCCTCCTGCCCTTCTTGGTGGTCGGCGCGACGACGGTCGCCGGTCAGCTGATCGGCCTTTCCTATTCCACGCCGCTGATCGGCACCGCGATGGCGGCGATCTTCGTCGCGGCGATCCCGCTCTTTTCCATGGTCATCGGGCAGCTCTGGGGCATCGAGCGGATCACGCCGGCGCGCGTCGCCGGCCTCGTTCTCGGCACGCTCGGCATCGTCATGCTGGTCGGCTTTCCGGCCGCGCCGATCGACGGCACCTTCGTGCTCGGCTGCCTCGGCATGCTCTTTTCCACCTTCTCGGCCGCCTTCGGCAGCAATTATGCGAGCCGGCACCTGAAGACCACGGGCGCATGGGAGGTAACGATCGGCGCCTTCCTCTCGGGAGGCTTTCTCACCCTGCCGCTCATCTCTCTGGTTCCGATGCCCGGCATACCGGCCGCGATCGACTACCTCTATCTCGTTGTGCTTGCGGGCATGATGAGTTCGCTCACCTACGTCGTCTATTTCGGCCTCGTCTCCCGGATCGGTGCGACGCGCGCGATCAGCGTCGAATTCGCCGTGACCGTCGTTGCGGTCCTCGTCGGCGCGGGTGTCCTCGGCGAGCGGCTCACCACGATGCAGTTCGCCGGCGCGGCGGTCATCATCACCGGCTGCGCCATGGTGCTCGGCCTGCTACCTCTCAGGCTCAAGGCGCCGGCTGCGCCCTGATCGCGATGGCCCGACCATAATTGGTACAGAGGGCGCGGGAGTTGTCGTTTCGCTTTCCTTTGCCGTCGGGTGCAGTAGGTTCCGGAGCATCGCCGAACAGGAGAGAACCAGCCATGCCGCCCCTCAGATATGTGCTCGCCGCCCTTTGCCTCGCCGCAAGCCCGACCCTTGCCGACGATTTCGCGGCTCTCAGCACGACGGCGAGCAGCATCACCGGCGACATCAACTTCGACGACGACGAGATCGTGTTCGAAAACGGCGAGAAACTGGTGTTCGAAGACCTGATCGCCGATCACTTCACCGTCGACGGCAAGGAGGTCCCCGCCTCGGTCTACAGCGTCAGGGGATCGGAAAACCCGGAGCTCCTCAACGGCAACCGCCTCTGCGGCGAAAGCCCGATCACCTACGTCGCCTCCTGGCTCGACGGTGACGTCACCATGCTCGCGGTGTTCGAGACGCCCGAGGCTCCGGAAAACAGCGACAGCATGTGCGCACTCTACACC
>DATGWU010000004.1:0-5437 GCA_035299345.1 Rhizobium sp. | reverse complement strand
CACAAGCGCAGCGGCCCGATCAATTTCGCCGCGAGCCTGGCACGCGCCATCGCCGTCATTCGCCGCAACATGGCGATCGTGATGGTCTTCACGGTGGCAATTAACGTCCTGCTGCTGGCGATCCCGCTCTACCTGTTCCAGATCTCCGACCGAGTGCTCACCAGCCGATCGATGGACACGTTGATCATGCTGACGATCGTGGTCATCGGTGCCGTGCTCCTGCAGGCCTTTCTCGACACCATCCGCCGCTTCATCCTGATGCGGACGGCTGTCGAGCTCGAAGTGCAACTCGGCTCGCCGATCCTGAGCGCGGCCGCACGCGCCTCGCTGCACGGCTCCGGCAAGGACTACCAGACGCTCCAGGACCTCCAGCAACTGCGGTCCTTCCTCACCTCGGGCACGCTGATCGCCTTTCTCGATGCACCGCTGATGCCGCTCTTCGTCGTGGTGGTCTATCTCGTCCACCCGCATCTCGGCATGATTATCCTGGGCTGTTGCGCCGTGCTTTTCGTGATCGCGTTTCTCAACCAGAAATTCACCGCCCGCCACTTCGCCGAGGCGAACGGCTATCTCGGCCGCGCCAATTTCCACCTCGATTCGATGTCGCGCAATTCGCAGATCATCAATGCGCTGGCGATGATCCCGGAAGCGGTGAAGATGTGGGGGAACGAGACGGCCGGTTCGCTGAAGTCCCATGTCGCCGCACAGGACCGGAACATCGTCTTCGCCGGGCTTTCCAAGGCCTGCCGCATGATGACGCAGATCGGTCTCCTCGGCTGGGGCGCGCACCTGTCGCTTGCGGGGGAACTGACCGGCGGCATGGTGATCGCCGCGTCCATCGTTTCCGGGCGCGCGCTCGCGCCGATCGAGGGGGCGATCGAAGGCTGGAACCAGTTCAACAAGTCGGCCGCCGCCTACGGCCGCATCAAGCAGTTGCTTGTCAGCTCGCCCCTCAATTTCCCGCGCCTGCGCCTGCCCAATCCAGAAGGCCGGCTCGACGTCGAGCGCGTGCTCTTCGTGCCGCCGCCACAGAAGAAGGTGATCCTGAACGGTATCTCCTTCTCGCTCAAGAAGGGCGAGGCGCTCGCCGTCATCGGCAATTCCGGTTCCGGCAAGACGACGCTCGGCAAGATGCTCGTCGGTTCGATCCTGCCGACCTCGGGCAATGTGCGGCTCGATCTCATGGACCTGCGCAACTGGGACCAGCGGCAGTTCGGCGAGAGCATCGGCTACCTGCCGCAGGACGTGCAGCTCTTCCCCGGCACCATCAAGGCGAATATCAGCCGCATGCGCGACGACGTCGACGATCGCCAGATCTACGAGGCCGCGGTCCTTGCCGACGTGCACGAGCTCATCGCAACCTTCCCGCAAGGGTACGAGACGGTGGTCGCCGCCGACGGGGCGCCGCTTTCCGGCGGTCAGAAGCAACGCATCGCACTCGCCCGCGCCTTCTTCGGCAATCCGAAATTCGTGGTCCTCGACGAACCGAACTCCAATCTCGATACCCAGGGCGAGGCGGCCCTCGCCAAGGCCCTGCTGCATGCGAAGAAGCAAGGGATCACGACGGTCACGATCACGCAGCGCCCGTCGCTCCTCCAGGCCGTCGACAAGATACTGGTGTTGAAGGACGGCTCGGTCGCCATGTTCGGCGAGCGCGTCGAGGTGCTGAAGGCGCTGTCGAAGAACAGCGGCGGCAGTGGCGGCCAAAAGACGATCGAGGGCAGGTGAGCGATGGCGCGCGATCTCAAAACCAGGGACGGTTCCGGCCAGGTCGAGTGGTACAGCGAGGTGCCGCGTTCGATCCGCCTTCACACCGTGGTCGGGCTCGGCGTGCTCTTGAGCACCTTCGGCGGTTTCGGGCTCTGGGCGGCGACGGCGCCACTTGCCTCCGCGATCATCGCGCAGGGCAGTTTCGTCGCCACCGGCAACAACAAGATCATCCAGCATCTCGAAGGCGGTATCATCAAGGACATGCGGGTCAACGAAGGCGACATCGTCAAGGAGGGCGACGTGCTTTTGACGCTCGATCCGACCGCGGCCCTCGCCAACGAACGCATGATGAACCTGAAGCGCCTGCGGCTCGAGGCGGTGGTCGCGCGCCTCAGGGCCGAGGCGGAAGGCGCCAGAGAGTTCAAGATCCCGAAGACCGTCATGGCCGAGGCGAGCGACCCCGACGTCAACACGATCATCCAGAGCCAGAACGTCATCTTCCACAGCAAGCAGGTGAAGCTCGAGGAACAGCTCAACCTCATCGAGAAGAACATCAAGTCGCTGGAATTCCGCTTCACCGGCTACGAGGGGCAGAAGCAGGCCTTCGAGCGGCAGCTCACGCTTCTCGAAGAGGAACGCGATTCCAAGGCCAGGCTCGTCAATGTCGGCTACATGCGCAAGATGGACCTGCTGGCCATCGAGCGCGCGATTGCCGACGCCATGGGCGATATCTCCCGCCTGCAAGGAGAGATGAACGAAAGCGAAGCGCAGATCGCACGCTTCCGACAGGAAGCGATCATCGCGATCAACGCCAACAAGCAGGCCGCGCTCGACGCGCTCGAAACCGCCGCATCCGACCTCGACAGCGTTCGCGAGCAGATGCGCGAGGTGGCGGGTATTCTCGAACGCACCGTCATCCGCTCGCCGGTCACGGGCACGGTCGTGCGCTCCTACTACCACACCGCCGGCGGCGTCATCACCACCGGCAAGCCGATCATGGAGATCCTGCCGGCCGGGGTGCCGCTGATCATCGAGGCGCAGGTGCTGCGCACCTCGATCGACCAGGTGCATGAAGGCCAGACGGCGGCGATCCGCCTCTCGGCCCTCAATCGCCGAACGACGCCGGTGCTGAACGGGAATGTCTTCTACGTCTCGGCGGACTCGATCGATGAAGGCTCGATCGCCGCGCCGCGCGACGTCTATATCGTGCGCGTCGCGCTCCCCGAGGCGGAGATGGCGCGCGTGCACGATTTCAATCCCGTTCCCGGCATGCCGGCCGACGTGCTGATCCAGACCTCGGAGAGGACCTTCTTCGAGTACATCACCAAGCCGATCACCGACAGCATGTCACGGGCGTTCAAGGAGCGGTGACGCCGATGACGGGGAGGGCACCATGGGCAGCATGACCGATGTCCTGTTGAGAGTAGGGCGGCTCAACTATGTCTGGACGAATACCGAGAGCCTGCTGATCTACATCATCGCCCACATGCTTGCGGTGGACAAGGAGACGGCCGTCGTCGTGTTCCTGACGCTCAACACCACCCGTGCCCGCATCGACCTCGTAGAGCGGCTTGCCAAGCGCGCAGCCACGCCACCCGCCGAACGGGAGGTCATCCTCGCCCTGATGGCACGGCTGAAGAAGGAGGCGAAGGTCCGCAACAAATACAATCACAGCATCTACTCGTTCGATGAACGCGGCGACATCTCCAGCACCCAGCTGATGCGCCTCGTCGAGACCGACAGCGAAATCCGCTACGGCAAGGTCGAGCAGATGGATGCGCGCGAACTGCGCCAGCTCGAGCGGTCGATCGCCGAGATCGCCGAGATCAGCAAGGCGCTCTGGACCTTCATCCATGCAAGCCCGCACCTGCGGGGGGAGCTCTAGATGATCCGTGTTCTCGGCCGCGAAGCCGCTTCCGGCCTCTGCCTCGCCTCCAGCTCCTTCGAACCTTTGTTCCTCCGATCCTTGTAACGCGTCATGGGAAGGATGAAGTGCCATGCTGATCGACGTCATAGACACACCTGAGGCCTTCGAGGCCGTTCGTCCGCAATGGGAAGAGGTTTTCGAGGCCGATCCCCATGCCCAGCACTTCCTCTCCTGGACCTGGCTCAACCGCTATCTCGGACATCGCCGCCGCTGGTTCGTCCTGGCGCTCCGGGAGAACGTGGACGCCCGCTACGTCGCTTTCTTCCCGCTTCGCCTGCAGACGCGCCGGGACAAGGACGGGTTCTTCTATGACGAGATCATCATGGCGGGGAATTACGCCGCCGACTATACCGGTTTCATCGCCGATCCGGCCTACGAGAACCGGGCGGTCGCGGGCTTTGCGGCCTACCTGAAGCACCAGAACTGGACCGAGATCAAGTTCGACTATTTCGGCGGCCCTCCGTCGAGGAGGATAGCCCTCATCAAGGCGCTGCAGGGACCGCAGGTGATGTTTCGCGACAGCAAGCGCACCAGCCCGCAGAACATCGACAACCGCGTCTGCCCGGTCATCACGCTGCCCGAGACATGGGACGCCTACCTCGAACAGCACATGAGCGCCCAGTCGCGGCAGAAGCTGCGGCGCTTCCTGCGCAAGGTCGAAGGTGACCCGGCCTATCGGATCACCTTTGCGACGGCCGAGACGATCGACCGCGACCTCGACATCCTCTTCGATTTCTGGCGCATCCGCTGGCAGCCGCACAAGGGCGCGGAGATGACGGAACGGTTGATCAAGTCTTCGCGCGAAATGCTGGTGGACTGCTTTGCCGACGGCAATCTCGACGTGCCGGTCCTCTGGTACGAAGATCGTCCGCTCGGCGTACTCGCCAACATCGTCGACCGGCAGAAGAAGACCGTCCTCTTCTACATCACGGGGCGGGACGAAGAGTGGAAGCTGCCCTCGCCGGGCCTTGTGCTGCACGGCACCTGTATCCGGCGGGCGATCGGCGAAGGTTTCCGCTTCTACGACTTCCTGCGCGGCAACGAACCTTACAAGTATATGTTCGGCGTCGAGGAGCGGCCGATCAGTTGCACGCTTTTTCGCACGCGCGACGGCCGCAATCTCGGTGGTGTGCTCAATCCGCGCAGCATCCGCCATGTCTACGAAATGTCGCTCGATCATTATCACAAGGGAAGGAAGGCCGATGCGGAGATCGGCTTCCGGCAGATCCTGCAATCCGCGCCGGCCCATCGCGGAGCGGAGTTCGGGCTCGCCAACCTGATGTTCGAGAAGGGCGATCTCGCCGCGGCGGAAGTCTCCTACCGCAACCTCATGCCGCGGCTCGCCGATCCGGCGCCAGTGCTCGTGCGCCTCGGCGACGTGCTGCTCGCGACAGGGCGCAACCGCGAAGCGGCCGAGACCTTCCGCGACATCTGCCGGAAGGCGCCGGGTCATCGCGAGGCGCGCTATAAGTGGGGCGTCGCGCTCGTCGCCGAGAAGCGCTTCAACGACGCGGCGGCGGTGCTCGAACCGCTCGTCGCCCTGCCGTCGGCGGACGAGAGCGATCGGCGCCATGCCGAAAAGGCCCGCGCCCTCATCCTGCGGATCGCGCCTGCGCTAACCCCACGGGCGCCGCGGGTGTTCAAGATGGCAGAACCGACCTTCCCCAAGCCAGACGTGTTCTCGCCGTCGCTGGTTCCGCTTCCCGCCTGAGCAGGTGGCTCAGGTGGGTGCGCCCGACGGGCTGGTCTCCATGGAAAGGTCGAGCAGACGGCCTTCAAAGAGGCGGTCGCGCGAGCCTT
>DATGWU010000003.1:0-7264 GCA_035299345.1 Rhizobium sp. | reverse complement strand
TTCTACCCGCCAACTGGCAACCGCCGGCGACTTCGTAGGCCCCGATCAGAGCCATCATCACTATGATGGCCGCCTACGATCAGCGCTTCAGAGCGATCATCCCTATCACCTGGCTACGAGGCACTCGATCGGGCGCTTACGCAGAACAGGCTGATGCACACTGATGACGGACCATCCGGAGGGTGAATGTGGAAATCAGGAACGTACCTGTAGCGGAACGCGTGAGCGTTTCGACCTGTAGGCCAGGTCGCCGACCTAGCTTTCGGAACCCGCTCCGGATTAACCGCAGAGAACGCATAGAACACATAGGCCGACCGATCCGAATCCGCGTGCATCTGCGGTTCCATGCTTCTCCGCATCGGGCCTCTATTCAGCCACAGATTCGCACTGATCCACACCGGTCCGGATCTGCCGAAAATTGGATGCTCAAGGCGGCTTCAGCCGGCGGTGGATCTCTGCGCCGATTGGCCCGTAGCGCTTGACGAGATAATCGGGCAGAAGGGCTCCTTCTCCCCAAATGGTCGCCGGATCTCCCCCCATGGTCCTCTTGGTCTCTGTCCGAAGGTGAACCAACTCGATTTCCGCCACTTGCTTCGCCGTCGCGGTGATCGTCATGGAGAACTCGCCGTAGTTCTCAAACTCACCGTCCAGCAGCGCGAGCCGGTGCATTTCGGCGAGTTGTTTGATCTTCTCGTCTCCGATGATTTCGGCGACTCCAGCGTAGCATTGCTCCCGCAGCTCCATTGCCGTTTCAGGAGCGATCACGATCGCGACCCGCACCAGGCCTGTCTCATCGGAAGTGATCCGCGCGTGGGAAAACAGGACCGAGAGTATTCTGCCCCGAAACTCGTCGATGAAACGCGAGAGTTCGACGATCTCCCCGTCGGTCAGATCCACGCCATCGATGAGCAGGTTCACCAACGTTGTTCGTCCCCCAATCACTTTTCCCGGGAGTCGCCGTGGCGCTTCGGGCAGCGAGCTGTCTATCGCGACGCGGCCTCGCGCTGCACGCTCACCGGTATCCCGGCTATCGACAGAAGCACCGACAGCCTCGCCGGCTTCGGAACCGCTCCCCTTGTTAACGAAGATGGCGACGCTTGCGGCGATCAACACTGCCACAAACAGGACAACTAGTCGTTTCATCGATCCATCCGCTACCGCATTGTTGTTCTTCCGTTCACTCGTCCCGGGGCGGCATCACGAAGAGCAGGATCTGGAAGATCCCGTTCACGCCCGGGACCAGCAACAGCAGCAGCAACCACGGACTCCAGCCGATGCTGCGGATCCGCGGCACATCCAGCGCGGCGATGCGGAAGGGAATGATCAGCAGGAGCGCGAGAAGCGGGAGCAGCCCCGCCATACCCAACTCTCCCCTTGAATGCGAGAGCGCCGGGATTGTGAGCGCGCCGATCAAGCCAATGCCGACGATGAGCAGAAGCAGGCGGACGAGATATTGGCTGCGGTTGAGGGAGTAGGGGAACATGGTGCGTCAATTATGGGAGTGGGGGAGCCGGAGCGAATACCGGTTACTTGCCACTCTTTGCCTGGGGCATTTCGCGTTGCGGTTCAATCCTCCACATCGCGGCAAATGGTATCGAGCTGGCGAGCGATGAGGGCGATCTGATCGGTGCGTGGAGACGCTATTGCTGTTAGGATGAATAGTATAAGATACTAGGTACGACAGGTAGGCGGGCTGCAACTAGTAAACCTGAGGCCGATTGTTGATCTAAATCTTCACGAACTGGATGCAACGATTTCGGGCTCGGCCTTTGTCTGCTTCTGCTTCGTATCGCGTTTCTTGTCTTTCAGTATTGCGAGCGCTAAAACGAGGATGAAGAAGACTCCGGCAACTATGAATCCGATAACTCCTCCCGCGATGGCTTTCGCAGAGCCGAACGCGGCCAGTCGGTCATCATTTGTTGTGATATTAATCGTGCCTTGATCGTATAGCCCATTCCGCAAGAGCCCCCGAACATCTGCCAGCGAGTCAGGAGCATCTTTGATATAAAAAGTCGCCTCCTCTTTCGGGCGCAGCCGCTCAAGCCGCATCTCTGGACCCGGGACCGCCGGCCAATGGATATCGATGCCTTCGACGGGCACGATCGAAGAGCCAGCAACGGCGGCTGCAAAACGGAGCGAGACGTGGTCGGCGACAGCTCCTCCAGCATTCACTAAACGGAAGAGGACGATCCGCTCTGCCTTCAGAACCATCGGGCGCTCGATCAGCAACTGAACGTCGGGCTTGTCGCTCTTCGCGAGAATGGTCGTGGATATTGCTGTCAGCACGACTAGAACAAACCCGATCACGACCTGTTTGAGAATGTCTTTCATGGATGAAATATATAACCTGATTTAGCTCGATAATGGTGGTGCGCCGGTTGATATTGGCGGAATAGTCGATTCTCGCTTCGCTTTTGGCCTTTCACTATAAGATGCTTCGGTAGCTAGTAGTAAAGCGGATGTAAGCACGGACAAATTTCGCGTTATTATGGCTTTGGAGGTTGCGATATAGTCCTTCACGACGTCTTCAATCAGTCTCTGTTTCCGGATTCCGAAGAGCCGCCGTTTCCCGTTTGGGTTGAGGATGGTTGGATTTCTTCCTGTCCAGTTTCGAGAAGCGTTCTCGGAGTCCGGGGATCTTTGCTAGCGCTTCCTTGAACGCCTCCGATTCCACGAACTCATGCCAAGGGCTACCATGTGTTCTCTCGTCGATCAACCGGAGCGGGAGTTCGTCTAGTCTGGTGAGCGCTGTGTTAAAAAGCCGAGCACTGAACTCGGGATCAATTTTTGCGGCTTCTCTCTGATATCCTTCATACGCCCTTGATAGCGCGGCTTTATACGCATAATCCTCAGATAGGCGGAATCGATGTTGAATCTGCTTTGTTGCGAGCCAAGCAAACCATATCGGCGCACCCAAGCTTAATGCGGAAAGTAATAGGTTGCACCATATATTTACAGGACGCGGGTCGGGGCTGGATAACAATGATTGCATGTGCCCGAGTCGGGTGTGGCCTATCCAGTAGGCAGATGCCAATGCCGCTAATAATGTTGCGACCCAAAACCATATGCTTATGCGCAGTCGTCCTGCGCTAGCATCGAACGCCGCTGCGAGGCCTGTTGATGTTGCGGAACGGTATGCATCCTCGGCAGCCTTCAGCACACGCTTGGCTTCTTCTTCGTGTTGGATGAGTTTCCGCGCATACTCAGTGATTATTGAGAGTTTAGCCTTCGATTCGCTTTCGGTTATTTCGATGGCGGTGCGCGTTGCTTCGATGGATTTTCTAGCGTCTTTGAGTTCCTGTAGATCGACTGGCAGCGATTCGGCAGCCTCTCGTGCACTGTTGATCAACAATGCACTGTTTCGGAGATCCGTGGTGTCGTTTTCAAGCGTATCTATCGCAACGCGTACTGCGCGCAAACGGCGCCTGAGTTCGCTCGGTGCTCGTTTGTCAGTCTCCGATGATCTCTTTGAAAGGACTCGTTGTGTATTGAAATGAATAGAGTCGAGAAATGCCTTGAGAGCAGGATATGCTAACTGGAAATTTCCGTTGAAAAGATGCGAGTAAATGTGCCCGTTTCGGATTTGCTTCACTCCATCAGGTACCTTCTCGAGGAATGCTCTGAGTTCGGGATCAGCGTCTTCGCTATCGAGTTCTTCGACTTCCTTGGCTATGATTTGGACCTCGATCGCAAGATCCGAGCTATGAATTGGTGGGCTTTGCCAATTTCCCGTTTGGTTGGTAAGTGTCGTTCCTGCAGGGATTTGCCGTGTGAGAGCATTTGCAAACTCTTGGAGAGCTCGCATAGCAGCGTCTCTAGAAGCAACAAACTTGGTATCGACTTCTTGTGTCATGACGATGAGGAAGTTGGAAGAGGTCGCCGATTGACCTCAGATGATCAATTGGTACCGGATTTGTTGGCCCACCCATGTCGGACACCGTCTTTGAAGTCGGACCAATTGTTCATGACGGCGGTGGCGACGAAGAACGTGAGCACGAAGATCGCGAGGCATCCAACGTGCAGAAGCGAGAAGCGGGGCTTGGTGAGGGCGGGGAGGACTTGCATGGTAGAAGTACTCTATTATGGGAGACGGCCTTCAGGGATGGGCACGGAGAACCGGAGGCTGGATTGAAGTGGGGGTGGCGGCGGCTCCGATCCTCGAACCCGCGAGAGACGTGGTGCACCGTCAAGGCGATCGCAGCACGGCGTAACGGCGGAAGCAAGTGGGGAAAGGAAGTAGAAGTTGGAAATTGGAAGTTGGGAGTTCGGAGGGTGCGGGATGAATGTCAGGCATGGGAGCCAGGCGAGAGGGCAGACGACGGAGGACAGAGGACGGAGGACAGAGGACGGAGGACAGAGGACAGAGGACGGAGGACAGACGACAGAGGGCAGAGGACTGACGATGGAGGACGGAAGGCGGAATCCGGAGTTCAGGATTCAGAAGTCAGAGGACGGGGCACGACGACAGCGGTTGGCGGGCAACTCGTCTTTCGCTCCATCCACTCTGTGGCCTGTCCGAACTGCCGTCTCCGGATCAGTGTGCATCAGTGCCCATCAGTGGTTCCAACGGATCGAGGGCTGGGCCCTCGTTGACGACATGAGCCTAGAGGTCGAAACGCTCACGCGTTCCGTTACGGGATCCATTCCTGATTCCCTGATTTCCACATTTGATAGTTTGGCTGAATGGCTGGTCGCTACTTCGCTATTTCTTCCCGTTCTGCACGATCTGGTCGAAGCGTTCGCCGTCGATGTCGGTCTTGATCTGAATCCACACGGGGTAGTGGTCGGAGAGCTGGTACGTGAACGTCGTCTTCGTCAGGCCGGCACCGGGGAAGAGTTCCTCGATCGCGGCGCCGTCGCCGTAGAAATCGAGGATGCCGGCGTGGTTCGTGAAACGCTTCTTCTTCGTGGGCAGGTGGAGAATCTGGTCGTAGCGGGCGTTCTTCCCCTGATTCGAACCGCCCACGATCTTCGAGCCGCAACGGAGCTCTTTGAGGGCCTCGGGAATCTGGAGTCCTCCGCTGGTGAGGGCTTTGAAGAAGGCGTCGTCGAGCGCGGGGATGTTGAAATCGCCGGCCACGATCAGGTCGTGGTCCTCCACTGCCTTCTTGGCGAAGCGGGTCTTGATCCAATCGGCGAGGAGTTGGAGTTCGTTTTGGCGGCCAAGATCGCTGTCGCCCCAACGGGAGTGGGTGGCGAGCGCGAGGAAATCGAAGTTCCCGGCGCGGAAGGAGCACAGGTACGGCGCGCGCCAGAAGGACTTCTTGTTCAGCCATTCGGTGGCGTCCTTTTCCCTCGGGGCATCGATCTCGGCGGCGAGGCCGTTGAAGGTGACGGCGCGGGTATCGTAGAGAAAGGCGGTGCGTTCCTGGTTGCCGCCATCGTCGTCGACCCAATCGGAATAAATCACATGCCAGCTCGGGCCGAGGATGGGGAGGATCTTGGCGAGGTCGCAGAGGTTGTCGCGCAGTTCCACGAGGGCGATCAGATCGAACTGCCCGAGGATCTCCGCAATATAGTGGATGGCGGCCTCGGTGCGCGGCTTCTTGCCCAGTTCGCGGATATTCCAGATGGCGAAGTTGATGGATTCATCGAGGGCCGAAGCCGGTATCTGGGCGTCTTCGATCCGGCGGCGCAGGGCGAGCAGCCCGGCGGCGATTTCGGGGGATATGGTGCCGTGGTGCATGGGAGGGGAGGATAGAGGCGAGAGGGGAGAGGCGAGAGGTCAGAAATCAGAGGTCAGAGGGCGTCTCCGGACTTCGGAGATTCCCAATGCCAGAGGGCTTGGGAGCGGGATGTCGGAAGGCTGGGGGAGTGTGATTTGTTCCGAGTGCTTGCTTGCCGCTACTCATCGCTCCGTTGACAGAGGCCGGCCGGTGGGAGGCGGCGGCCGGATTCTGGTGCGGGAGAATTAGGCGATCGTTGTGCTCGTGTTTGCCGCCGCCTTGCGCTTCGGACTCTTGCGCTCGATGGCGCGCTTGCCGCCGGCCTGTTCGTACTGGCTCGAGTTCGGACCATAGAAGCCCTTGAGCCCGGAACGGGCTCGCGTGCAGATTTCATTGAGCTTGCGGGCAAGGTCGTCGCGCTGATTCCGCAACGGCGTGAGCTGCATCTCCAGCGAATCGATCTTCTTGATCGCCTCGCCGAGGCTCGTGGCATCGGACCCGATGGTGGCGAGCGTCACATTCTTCATGGTGAAGTCCGCGTTCGCCGTCATGATTTCAATGATCTTGTCGATGTCGATTTTGACGTTCTTGGCGTTGATGGTCGTGGCCATGTTTTCGAGGTATTGGATAATCCAGCCGACCGGGCTGGGGCGGAGTGAGGAAAGGGGAATCCGGTCGTTTGCTACAGGTGCCGGGCGGTAAACGGGAAATGGGCTTCCGGGCGGGGGAGGCGTCTTTCCGGGGGCAGGATCAGTCTTGAGGCTGCCAAGACGGCCCTTGAGCTTGGGGTGGGCTATCTGCCGTTGGCATGGAGCGTCTTGATGTAGGCAAGGCCCTCCATTTACGTGGCAAGACGTGTCTTGCCATGGGCAAGAGGGCTCTTGCGGGCTCCAGAACGCGGCATTTTCCCGGCAAGGCGTTCCTTGCAGCAGTCGGGAGGCGACCGGCGGGATTCGGAACACAGTCCGATCAATCCGGGAGCCGGGCGGGAAGCTTCAACGTCGGTGGGGGAAACGTTGGCGCGCGTTCGGAAGACGTCGCGGCGCGGGGCGCAGAGAGTAGGATGGTTACGGAATCAGGTCAGGCGTGGGACGAGAAGGGTTCCGTGGGGTGCGCCGATGGAGAACGGAAGGCGGGAGCTTGTCGATACAAAAGTCGCACGAATACGGCGACACGGAAGCGACGTGGCACTGCCGCTGCACGCGGATATTGGCAAATCCGGATCGGTGCTGCTCTGCGGTTGAACAGACGCTCGGAAAGCTTAACCGCAAAGAACGAATAGACCGCAGAGATCGCCCCGTGTGTTCTCTGCGTTCTCTGCGGTTAACACCACCCGGGGTTCACGGAAGCCTGGTCGGCGACCTGGCCTACAGGATCCGTTCCTGATTCCCCGATTTCCACATTCACGATCCCGGGGGGCATCGTTCCCGGCCGCCATTCCTCAGCCGCGGAAGAGTGTGCCGGCTTTCTTGCCGAGGAGGACGCCGAGGGTCGCGATCGTGAGCGCGAGGAAGGCCATCGCCCACGTGCCGAGCGCCGACGCCAGATAACGGCCGTCGCCGAGCAACTGGAGCAACTCGTAGATCGCTTTCGTGATC
>DATGWU010000002.1:0-4235 GCA_035299345.1 Rhizobium sp. | reverse complement strand
CTTCGTCGCATGCGGCGTGTCGTTGCCGAAATTGTGCCAGAGGCCGAGCGAGATCGCCGGCAGCTTGAGGCCGCTTCGTCCGCAGCGATTATAGGTCATCCGCTCGTAGCGGCTCTCGGATGGTTGCCAGGTCATGAAAGTCTCCAACTAGAGTCTCGGGCTATGACAGCTCTCATAGCAACGTAGCCCGTGAACGGCCACCGGCTTCACCCCGCAGACCGGAAGAACGGCGACGCGGGCCAGATTTGGCGGCAGCGCCGGCGAAACCCTCTTCTCCCCGGTGGGGAGAAGAGGACCCCGAGCTTCGCTTCACGATCTTCCGTCACCTCAGCAGCGCCAGCGCCTCGTCGATGCCGAGCGCCTGCGGTTGCGTGCAGGTGGTGGAAAGATCGACGAAGCGGCCCTCCGCGCCCGACTGCAGGATGGACGTCATCACGTCGACGCCGTGGAGGGCGCGATCGAGCGAGCAACGGGCGTCGCGGCCTTCGAGGATCGCGACCGCCATGTCGGCGAGGCCGGCCGTGCGGTAATTGGCGCGCGGGCCGTTCGCATGCTCCTGGTTGTCGATCCCGAAGGGATGGTCCCAGCCTTCGAGCGGCTTGATCTCCTTGTTGCGGCCGCTCGCCTCCACCGTGCCGCCGAAGAAATTCGGATCGGGCACGAAGAGCGAGCCGTCGGTGCCGTAGAGCTCCATATTGCCATGGCGATGCGACCAGACATCCCAGCTCGCCGACAGCGTGACCGTCGCGCCGTTCTCGAATTCGAGGAGCGCGTGGATGTTGGTCGGCGTCCGCACCGGGATCACCTCGCCGGCGCGCGGCTGGCTGGTGATGGTGCGCGTCTCCGACGCCATGGAGGTGAGTGCGGCCACCCGCTTCACCGGACCGATGAGGTTGATGAGGTTGGCGATGTAGTACGGGCCGAGATCGAGCACCGGCCCGCCGCCGGGCAGAAAGAAGAAGTCGGGATTGGGGTGCCACATCTCCATGCCGGGGCTCATCACGTGGCAGGTGCCGGAGGTGATGCGGCCGATCCCACCCTCGTCGATATATTTGCGGGCAAGCTGGTGCGCACCGCCGAGGAAGGTGTCCGGCGCGCAGCCGACGCTGAGCTTCTTGTCCTTCGCGATCCGGCGGAGGTCCTCGCCGGCCTCGAGGCTCAGTACCAGCGGCTTTTCCGAATAGACGTGCTTGCCGGCCTCGAGAATACGTTTCGAGACGGCGTAATGCGCATCCGGAATGGTGAGGTTGACGATGATGTCGAGCTCGTCATTGGCGAGCAGTTCATCCACCGTCTGCGGCTTGACGCCGTATTCCTCCGCCCGAAGCTCGGCGGCGTTCATGTTGAGGTCGGTGCAGGCGAGCACCTTCAGCCCCTTGAAGAGCGGAGCAAGGGAAAAATAGGTCGTGGAGATGTTGCCGCATCCGATGATGCCGACGCCGAGTTCACGTGTCATGGGGACGTTCCGAATGTTTCTGTGAGGGTCAGTAGCTGTTGAAGGAGGCGATCGACCGGGTGATCAACCGGCCGAGATCGTTGGGATTGTCGTGCTCGACGATGTAATGGCGCACCGGATGCGCCTTCAGGGCGTCGACGATGCCCTTCCAGTCGACGGTACCATGGCCGACATCGGCCCAGCCGTCCTCGTCGGCGTTCTGTCCCGCCGGCGCAATGTCCTTGACGTGCACGGAGCTGATGCGCTTGCCGTAGCTTTCGATCCAGGCCAGCGGGTCGGCGCCGCCGCGGATCACCCAGGCAATGTCGGCTTCCCAGGAGAGTTCCGGGCCGCCGGCGAAAATCTGCTCCTGCGGCGTCGAGCCGTCATCGAGGGTGGCGAATTCGAAGTCGTGGTTGTGCCAGCCGAAGACGAGGCCCGCATCGCGGACAGGCTTGCCGGCCTCCTGCAGCCGCTGGCCGAAGGCGAACCAGCCGCGCGCGTCTGTCGGGCGCTTGTCCGGCGTGAGAAAGGGGCAATAGACCGCCTCGATCCCGAGCGTCCCGGCGATCTTCAGCACGCGCTTCGGATCTTCCTCCAGCATGTCGATGCCGAAATGGGCGGTCGGCATGGCAAGTTCGTTGCGGTCGAGATCGGCCCGCAGCGCGGCAACACCGGCATCGTCGAGCGAGGCATACATGGCGCCATATCCCTCGACCTCCTTGTAGCCAGCGGCGGAGAGCTTCGGAAAGACCTCGGAAAAGGGCTGGAAATTGCGGGCGCTGTAGAGCTGAAAGCCGAGTTTCGTCATCGTGTTGTCTCCTCGTAGGGTTCGGGTGGTGCCCCGGGGGTTCTGGTCGGCCAAGCCGCGGAAAGATCAGGTCGCGGCCTGGCAGGAATAGAGGTCGTAGAGGGTGAAGTCCGGCACGCTGCCCGCGGCGAGTGGCGCGGCCGGTGTGAAGGTCACCACCCGGCTTTCGCCGGCGGCAAGGTCGAAGGCGTTGTCGGAATAGCGACCGGCGATATCGCTCTCGATCATCACGAGGAGCGCGAGACCGCGCGCGGAGACGGTGATCTCGACCGTGCCGCCCCGCCCCGGTGTCGCCTGGAGCGTCAGGCCTGACGGTGCGAGGTCGAGTGCCTTGTAAGTGCCATGGACGTAATGGCCCTCACCGCTCGTCCCGTTGGCGATGAAGCTCCAGGCGAGGATAGAACCGGGCGGTATGTCGCCCGCCGCGAGGACGAGCAGCGTTTCGGCCCGGTCGGGCGGGCACGTCCCGCTCGCCATCCGCAAGGGGATCTTCTCGCCGCCGAGTGTCACCGCGAAGAGGTTCATGTCGACCACCGCCGGCTCCGGCGTGTCGTTGACCATGGAGAAGCGGACCTCTTTGCCGTCTTCGGAGGGGATCGCCGCGACCGTAATCGGCTGGAAGAAGCGGCGCGCCATGTAATGCATCGCCTTCCACCCGCCGCCGTAATCGAGGCTCGCCCAAGAGGCGACCGGCCAGGTGTCGTTGAGCTGCCAGTAGAGGGTTCCCATGCAATGGGGCTTCAGCGACCGCCAGTAGTCGACCGCCGTCCTGATCGCCAGTCCCTGCTGGATCTGCGAGAGATAGACGAAGTTCTGAAAATCCTTCGGGAAACGGAAATAGCGGAACATGGTGCCGGCGATCCGCTCGTTGCCGCCGGCATTCTTCTGGTGCAGCTCGATCACCGGCGAGGCGATGTTCATGTCCTTCGCTTCGGCGAAGCCGCGGATGACCGGCAGCGAAGTATAGGACTGGAAGCCGAATTCCGAGCAGAAGCGCGGTTTGACGGTTCGGTAATTGTCGAAACTCTTGTTCTCGTGCCAGACCGACCAGTAATGCATGTCGCCCGAGCCGTCGGCGTGCCAGGCGTCGCCGTAGTCGAGATAGCCGGATGCCGGGCTCGACGGCCACCAGATCGCCTCCGGCGCCGCCTTCTTCAGCCCCTGCTCGATGGTGCGATTGAGGCGGTCGTAGGCCACCAGATAGCGGTCGCGGTTGGCGCGCGATTCCGGAAACCAGGTGAGCGCGCCGACGAGCTCATTGTCGCCGCACCAGACCACGATGGAGGCGTGCGAGGAGAGACGCCTGACCTGATAGTCGACTTCCTCGGCGACGTTCGAGAGAAAGTCCTCGGTGCAGGGATAGAGGTTGCAGGCGAACATGAAATCCTGCCAGACCATGAGACCGAGCCGGTCGCAGAGGTCGTAGAACCAGTCGTGCTCGTAGAACCCGCCGCCCCATATGCGGATCATGTTCATGTTGGCCTCGACAGCCGAGCGCAGCAGGTCCTCGGTCTTCGCCCGTGAGGTCCGCGAAAAGAGCGCATCCGCCGGAATCCAGTTCGCGCCGCGGCAGAAGATTTCCCGGCCGTTGATGCGGAAGGCGAAGCGGCTGCCCGCCTCGTCCGGATCGGTCACGAGCTCGACGGTCCTGAAGCCGATCTGCCGTGTCACCGTCTCGCCGGGGATCTCGACGGTCAGTCGGTAGAGCGCCTGCTCGCCGCTGCCGGCGGGCCACCAGAGCCGCGGTGCCTCGATATGGAAGATGTGCGGGATCGTCGTTTCGCCGGCGTCGATGCCGCAATCGAGCAGCACCCGCTCGCCGTCGAGATCGAAATGTACCGGCACGACCGCCGGCTCGGCGGCGTAAAGCGTCAGCGTGACGTGGAGATCGACGCTGCCGTCCTCGTTGTGCACCTGCCGGGTGACGAGATGCTCGACGCGTGCCGGATCGAGTGCCTTCAGCGCAACCGTCCCGTAAAGGCCGAGCGG
>DATGWU010000001.1:0-10244 GCA_035299345.1 Rhizobium sp. | reverse complement strand
CGGTTGCCGTGGTGGTGCCGTCACCGGCGATGTCGTTGGTCTTCGAAGCAACTTCGCGGACCATCTGGGCGCCCATGTTCTCGAACTTGTCCTTGAGCTCGATCTCCTTGGCGACGGTGACGCCGTCCTTGGTGATGCGCGGAGCGCCGAAGGACTTGTCGATGATGACGTTGCGGCCCTTCGGACCGAGGGTGACCTTCACTGCATCGGCGAGGATGTCGACGCCGCGCAGCATCTTTTCGCGCGCAGTGCGGCCGAACTTGATTTCTTTAGCTGCCATTTTCAAAACTCCCGGGCATCAGCCCACTGGTGATTTGTTGATGTTCTGGGAAGGGAATCGGCCGATCAGCCGATAATGCCCATGATGTCGGCTTCCTTCATGATGAGAAGGTCGACGCCGTCGAGCTTGACTTCGGTGCCGGACCACTTGCCGAACAGGACGCGATCGCCGACCTTGACGTCGAGCGCAACGACCTTGCCGTGCTCGTCGCGGGCGCCGGGGCCGACGGCGACGATTTCGCCTTCAGCGGGCTTTTCCTTGGCGGTGTCGGGAATGATGATCCCGCCCTTGGTCTTTTCTTCGGATTCCACGCGACGAACGACGACGCGGTCATGAAGCGGACGGAATTTGGTGTTTGCCATTGTCTAATCCCTCGATCAAATGACATCAACGGGACGGGAACCGCCCGTATCGATATGATTAGCACTCGTATTTGCTGAGTGCTAGCGTGACCGATTTAGGGAGCGTGCCGAGGGGAGTCAAGAACCGCTTCGAAAAAAGCGGAGCGACTTTCAAAAATGCTTTCGAAACCAGTTAATAGAGGCGGGTGAGCCGGGCGGGGAGCCCGGCCTTTTCTCGTTCGCCTCAGATGGCGAGCCCCGCATAGGTGCCGAACTCGGCGACGATGCCGCGCTCGGCCATGAAGGCTTTCGGGTCGAAGTCGATCGCGCCGTAGAACTCGGCGACCTTCGCCTTGGCGTCGGCAAGCGCCTTCTGGCTTTCCCACTCGACGATGGTGACGATGTGCACGGTCTCGCCGCCATCGGCGATGGCCACCTTGTTGTAGAGGCAGCCGGGCAGCGTCTCGAAATAGCCGTGGATGATGGCGAGGCGATCCTCGAGTGCGAGACGATGATCCGCGGGGCAGGTCATCCGGTCGACGCGGAAGATGGAGGTACGGCTCTTGGTCAGGGTCATGACGTTCATTTTCGGGGTCCTGAATATGGTTTTGCTGACAACGGTCGGAGGATCGGACCTCAACCAATGTTGAGGTCAATAGGGTTTCGAAATTTTCGGATGGGCGCGGTTGCCCCGACCGCAGAATGGCTTACGCTCGGCCGCAAAGCCTTAGTCGCGTCTTCGCAAAACTGTCGGAGAAGCATGATAGTGGCCGGCCGGATCGAGGTTACGCGAAGGAGAGAAAGGCTTGGAAGCCGCAACGAACTGGACGGAAGGGTCGCGGCCGACATTCTCCGAGCTCGTCTCGGCCTTCGCGACGATCGGCGTCCTGAGCTTCGGCGGGCCTGCTGCACAGATCGGCCTCATGCACCGCATCGCCGTCGACGAGAAGCGATGGATCTCCGAGGAGCGCTTCCTGCATGCACTGAACTACTGCATGCTGCTGCCGGGACCCGAAGCGCAGCAGCTCGCGACCTATATCGGCTGGCTGCTGCACGGCGTGCGCGGCGGCATGGTCGCCGGCCTGCTCTTCGTGCTGCCGGGACTTGCCGTGATCGTCGGCCTGTCGGCCGCCTACGCGCTCTATCAGGAAACGACCTGGCTCGCCGGCCTGTTCTTCGGCCTGAAGGCGGCCGTGCTGGCGATCGTCGTCGAGGCGGTCATCCGAATCGGCCGCCGGGCGTTGAAGAACCGCTTTCATCGCCTCGTCGCACTTCTCGCCTTTCTGTCTCTCTTCCTGCTTTCGGTGCCGTTTCCGCTGGTGGTGCTGCTCGCCGGGGTCGCTGGTTTCCTCGCGGTGCGCGCCGGGCCGGCCGTTCCGGCCTCCATCTCGGAAGCCCTCATGTCGGAGGAACGCCGTATGCCGGGCGGCGGACTTCTTTCGGGCCGAAGCCTGCTCGTGCTCCTGTTCTGGCTCGCGGTGTGGCAGGCACCGTCGCTCCTGCTCTCAAGCGGCGCCCTCAGTGGCGCCTTTTCCGCGGTCTTCGCCTTCTTCTCCAAGATGGCGCTCGTCACCTTCGGCGGCGCCTATGCCGTGCTCGCCTATGTCGCGCAGGTGGCCGTCGAAACGCATCACTGGCTGAAACCCGGCGAGATGCTCGACGGGCTGGCGCTCGCCGAGACGACGCCGGGACCGCTGGTGCTCGTTCTTTCTTTCGTCGGCTTCCTCGCAGGCTATCGCGATCCCGGCACGGTCGGGGCCGTTCCGGGCGGTGTGCTCGGCGCGCTGCTCACCGCCTGGGCTACCTTCGTGCCGAGCTTCATCTGGATCTTCGCCGGTGCCCCGTATATCGAACGGCTGCGCGGCAACCGGCTGCTGACCGGGGCGCTTTCGGCGATCACCGCCGCCGTGGTGGGTGTCATCCTCAATCTCGCCGTCTGGTTCGCCCTGCACGTCCTTTTCGCCGAGGTGCGCCGTTTCGTGTTCTGGAGAGGCTTCGGAGGACAGGGCCTCGACGGTGCGCCGGGCGCCTTTTCCGTTTCGGTCAGCCTGCCGGACCCGGCGACGCTCGATCCGGCGGCTCTCGCCGTCTCGCTTCTCTCGGCGGTTCTCATCTTCCGGTTCGGGTTCGGTATCGGCCGGGTGCTTCTCGTGGCGGCCTCGCTCGGCCTCGCCCTGCGGTTCTTCATTTCCTGAGCGGCCTGCTTGAAGAACGGCCCGACCGGGCATATTTCCGCAAGCGACTGCAAATCCCCTTGCCTTGCCGGCTCTCCTTTGCGATGTCAGCCGGGACCGTTTTCCATGACAGGACCGAGGAATGCCCGAACACATTTCCAGCTTGAGCGACGTCAGCGACCGTTACGACGTGATCCTCTGCGACGTCTGGGGCGTGCTGCACAACGGTGTCGATGCCTTTCCCTCGGCCTCGGAAGCGCTGACCGAAGCGCGTGGCAAGGGCTTGTCCGTCGTGCTGATCACCAACTCCCCGCGTCCTTCGCCCGGTGTCATCAGCCAGCTGAAGACCATCGGCGTCGCCGACACCGCCTATGACCGGATCATCACCTCCGGCGACGTCACCCGCAAGCTGATCGCCGAGGGACCGTCGAAGGTCTTCTTTCTCGGCCCGGACCGTGATCTCTCGCTCCTCGACGGCCTTCATGTCGAGGCGGTCGCGCAGGACGCGGCCGAGGCAATCGTCTGCACCGGCTTCTTCGATGACGAGACCGAGGTGCCGGAAGACTATCACGACATGCTCACCGCCTTCTCCGCCCGTGGGATCCCGCTCATCTGCGCCAATCCGGACCTGATCGTCGAGCGCGGGGCGCGGATGATCCCTTGCGCCGGCGCGGTCGCCGCCTATTACGAGCAGCTCGGCGGCACGACCCGGATCGCCGGCAAGCCGCACCGCCCGATCTACGAAGCCGCCCTTGCCGCCGCCCGCGAGCAGCGCGGCGCCGATTTCCCGGTCTCGCGCGTTCTGGCGATCGGCGACGGCCTGCCGACCGACGTGCGCGGCGCACTCGATGCCGGCCTCGACCTTCTCTATGTGAGCGGCGGCATCCACGCCGCCGAATATACCGTCAGCGGCCGCACCGACGAGGCGATTCTGAAGGCCTACCTCGCCCGCGAGAAGGTGGCGCCGAAATGGTGGATGCAGAGGCTCGCCTGACGCGAGGGTAGTTCGCAGGGACAACGCATGACCGTCTTTCACCGCAACGAGAAGAAGAAGCCTCTGCCGGAAAAGCTGAAGGGCGGCGTCATCGCCATCGGCAATTTCGACGGCGTGCATCGGGGTCACCAGAGCGTCTTGAGCCGCGCGCTCGATCTGGCGAAGAGTCGCCACGTGCCGGCACTGGTGCTGACCTTCGAGCCGCATCCGCGCACCGTGTTCAACCCGGAGAAGCCTGTCTTCCGGCTGACGCCCGCGCCGCTGCGCGCCCGTATCCTCGAAGCGATGGGCTTCCACTCGGTCATCGAATATCCCTTCGACCGCGAGTTTTCCCAGCGCTCCGCCGACGATTTCGTTCATTCGATCCTGATTGGCTGGCTCGGTGCGAGCGAGGTCGTGACCGGCTTCGATTTCCATTTCGGCAGGGGCAGGGAAGGCGGCCCGGCCTTCCTGATGGAGGCAGGGCGGACGAACGGTTTCGGCGTCACCCTGATCGATGCCTTCCGCGACGAGAATGCCGAGGTCGTGTCGTCGAGCCGCATCCGCGCCCGCCTCGGCGAGGGGGATGTCACCGAGGCGGCGGGGCTTCTCGGTTATCGCTACACCGTCGAGGCCGAAGTGATCGGCGGCCAGAAGCTCGGCCGCACGCTCGGCTATCCGACCGCCAACATGGCGCTGCCGCCGGAAACGGAACTGAAGCCCGGCATCTACGCCGTTCGCCTGCGCCGCGCCGACGGTTCGCTGCATGACGGCGTGGCGAGTTTCGGCTACCGCCCGACCGTCACGGAGGACGGCGCACCGTTGCTCGAAACCTTCGTCTTCGATTTCTCCGCCGATCTCTATGGCGAGGTCTGCGCCGTCTCCTTCTTCGGGCGCCTGCGCGACGAACTGAAGTTCGCCGGTCTCGAACCGCTGGTCGCGCAGATCCGCCGCGACGAGGAGGAGGCGCGGGCGCTGCTTGCCGGCGTCCAGCCGATCAGCGCACTCGACCGCAAGATCGCGTTCTGAAATCGCTTCTTTTCCGCGCTTTGCCCGGAAGCCGCAAAAGCGTTTCCGCCTGAACGGCGGAAATATAAGGAAATTTCTATATCATGGCCGCCGCGACCGATAGAGTCCGGTAATTCTCGCCGCCAGCCTCCCGGGACCGATTGCATGACCGAATTCACCCCCTTCCTCTCCTTTGCCGGAGGTCTGCTGATCGGCCTTGCCGCCGTGCTGCTGATGGCGTTCTGGGGGCGGATCGCCGGCATGTCGGCGATCGTCATCGGTGTCTTCCCGCCGCTTGCCGCCGACTGGGGCTGGCGGGCCGCATTCCTTGCCGGTGCGATCGGTGCGCCGGCGCTCCTGCAGGCGACCGGCCACACGGTGAGTTTCTCGGCGCCGCTCTCGCTCGCCGCCCTCGTCATCGGCGGCGTGGTGACGGGTCTCGGCGTCACCTTCGGCTCCGGCTGCACCTCCGGCCACGGCGTCTGCGGGCTGGCAAGGCTTTCGCCGCGTTCGATCGCCGCGACGGTGAGCTTCATGGCAGCCGCCTTCGTCACCGTCTTCCTGCTCCGCCACGTATTCTGAGGATCGTCGCCATGAAATATCTCGCCGCACTTTTGATCGGCGCCGTCTTCGGCCTCGGCATCGTACTTTCCGGCATGGCCGATCCGTCCAAGGTGATGAACTTCTTCGATCTCGCCGGCACCTGGGACCCGAGCCTCGCCTTCGTCATGGCCGGAGCCCTGCTGGTCACCGCGCCCGGCTATGCGCTCCTGCAGCGCCGGCGCAAAAAGCCGGTCTTCGATGCGCGCTTCCATATCCCGGCCCGCGGCCGCATCGACGGGCGGCTGATCGGCGGCTCGCTCCTCTTCGGCATCGGCTGGGGGATTGCCGGTTTCTGCCCCGGCGGCTCCATTCCGGCGCTCGGTCTCGGCCATCGGGAAGCATATGTCTTCCTCGTGGCCATGGTCGCCGGCATGCTCATCGCGCGCCGTCTCCTCGACATGAAGGTCTTCACGCTCGCCGAGCGGCCGGCGTGAAGCATTTGCCGCGGCGGGCCTCTTCCTTTTCTCGGTAAAAACGCTTAAACAGCGCCCCATGACCAGGGTACGGCTGACCATGTCCCTTCGAATTATTGGCCCGGCCTTCCGCGCGCTTTGAAAGCTGCCGGAGGGTCCGGGTTTTCGGCGCTTGCAGAAGCGCCTTTTTCGTTTCCGCCTTTTCCAGGAACTTGGCGCCGCCCTTTGCCGGCGCATCTCTCGATGGCAAGATCATGACCGATACCGCAGAAAAGCAAGACTATTCCTCGACCCTCTACCTTCCCCAGACCGAATTCCCGATGCGTGCGGGCCTGCCGCAGAAGGAGCCGGAAATGGTGGCACGCTGGCAGGAAATGGGCCTCTACAAGAAGCTTCGCGCCTCCGCCGCCGGACGCGAGAAGTTCGTCCTCCACGACGGCCCGCCCTATGCCAACGGCAACATCCACATCGGCCACGCGCTCAACAAGATCCTGAAGGACGTCATCACCCGCTCGTTCCAGATGCGCGGCTACGACGCCAATTACGTTCCGGGCTGGGACTGCCACGGCCTGCCGATCGAATGGAAGATCGAGGAAGAGAATTACCGCGCCAAGGGCAAGGAAAAGCCGGACCTCAAGCAGCCCTCGGCGATGATCGAATTCCGCAAGGAATGCCGCGCCTATGCCGAAAAATGGATCGGCGTGCAGTCCGGTGAGTTCAAGCGGCTCGGCATCGAGGGCGACTTCGAGAACCCCTACACGACGATGAACTTCCACGCAGAGGCCCGCATCGCCGGCGAGCTTCTGAAATTCGCCACGTCCGGCCAGCTCTACCGCGGTTCGAAGCCGGTCATGTGGTCGGTCGTCGAGCGCACGGCGCTTGCGGAAGCGGAAGTCGAGTATCACGAGGTCGAGAGCGACACGATCTGGGTCAAGTTCCCGGTGCAGCATGCCGGCGAACGGTCGGGCGACCTTCTCCACACCTTCGTCGTCATCTGGACCACCACGCCCTGGACCATCCCGGGCAACCGCGCAATCTCGTTCTCCTCGCGCTTCCCCTACGGTCTCTACGAGGTGACGGCGGCGCAGAACGACTTCGGTCCGCAGCCCGGTGAAAAGCTCATCTTCGCGACGCGCCTCGCCGAGGAATGCGCCGCCAAGGCCAAGGTCACGCTGAAGCTCGTCCGTGACGTCGAAGGCGATGAACTCTCGACCATCATCTGCGCGCATCCGCTCGAGGCCTTGGGCTACACTTTCCCGGTTCCGCTCCTCGACGGCGATCACGTCACCGACGATGCCGGTACCGGTTTCGTGCACACCGCGCCGTCCCACGGCCGCGAGGACTTCGACGCCTGGATGGACAACGTGCGAGCGCTCGAAGCCCGCGGCATCTCGACGAAGATCCCGTTCACGGTCGGTGATGACGGCTACTACACCGAGGAAGCACCCGGCTTCGGCCCCTCGGCCGAGGGTGGCGCTGCTCGCGTCATGGACGACAACGGCAAGAAGGGCGACGCCAACAAGCGCGTCATCGACGCGCTGATCGCGGCAAACCACCTCTTCGCCCGCGGCCGCATCAAGCATGATTATCCGCATTCCTGGCGCTCGAAGAAGCCGGTCATCTTCCGCAACACACCGCAATGGTTCGTCTACATGGACAAGGACCTCGGCGACGGCTCGACGCTGCGCTCGCGTGCGCTCGAGGCCATCGACGAGACCCGCTTCGTGCCGGCCATGGGCCAGAACCGCCTGCGCGGCATGATCGAACAGCGTCCGGACTGGGTGCTGTCGCGCCAGCGCGCCTGGGGCGTGCCGATCTGCGTCTTCGCCGACAAGGACGGGAACGTGCTGGTCGACGACGAGGTCAATGCCCGCATCCTCGACGCCTTCGAGAAGGAAGGTGCCGATGCCTGGTTCGCGCCGGGTGCCAAGGAGCGCTTCCTCGGCAACGCCCACAATCCGGACATCTGGAACCAGGTCATGGACATCCTCGATGTCTGGTTCGACTCCGGTTGCACCCACGCCTTCACGCTGGAGGACCGTCCGGACCTGAAATGGCCGGCGGACGTCTATCTCGAAGGTTCCGACCAGCATCGCGGCTGGTTCCATTCGTCCCTGCTCGAAAGCTGCGGGACGCGCGGTCGCGCGCCCTACAACGCCGTCATCACCCATGGCTTCACCATGGCCGAAGACGGCCGCAAGATGTCGAAGTCGCTCGGCAACCAGGTCTTCCCGCAGGACGTGATGAAGGAATCGGGCGCCGACATCCTGCGCCTCTGGGTCATGACCACCGACTACTGGGAAGATCAGCGCCTCGGAAAGTCGATCATCCAGACCAATATCGACGCCTATCGCAAGCTCAGGAACACCATCCGCTGGATGCTCGGCACGCTCGCCCACGACAAGGGCGAGGAGATTGCCTATGCCGACATGCCGGAACTCGAAAAGCTGATGCTGCATCGCCTCGCCGAGCTCGACAAGGTGGTGCGCGAGGGCTACGACGCCTTCGACTTCAAGAAGATCACCCGTTCGCTGATCGACTTCTCCAACATCGAACTGTCGGCCTTCTACTTCGACGTCCGCAAGGATGCGCTCTACTGCGACGCGCCGTCGTCGCTGCGCCGCCGCGCCTCGCTCGCAGTCATCCGCAAGCTGTTCGACTGCCTCGTTGTCTGGATGGCGCCGATGCTGCCCTTCACCACCGAGGAAGCCTGGCTGTCGCGCAATCCGCAGGCAGAGTCGGTGCATCTCGAACAGTTCCCTGAAATCCCGGCCGAATGGCTGAACCCGGCGCTCGACGAGAAGTGGGGCAAGATCCGGCAGGTTCGCACCGTCGTCACCGGTGCGCTCGAAATCGAACGCAAGGACAAGCGTATCGGCTCCTCGCTCGAAGCCGCCCCGGTCGTCCACGTCGGCGATCCGGCGCTCTTCCAGGCGCTCGAAGGCCAGGACTTCGCCGAGATCTGCATCACGTCGGATATCACGGTCGTCGCAGACGAGGGACCGGCGGACGCCTTCCGCCTGCCGGAAGTCGGCAAGGTTTCGGTCGAGCCGAGGCTCGCCGAGGGCCGCAAGTGCGCCCGTTCCTGGCGCATCACCACGGATGTCGGGACCGATCCGGACTATCCGGATGTCTCTGCCCGTGACGCCGCCGCCCTGCGCGAGCTTGCTGCACTGCGTTAAGCAAAAGTTACCGGGTGATTTGCGCTTTTGCCTGTCATCCGGTAAAACCTGCCTGAAATTGGCCGAAATCCTCGTTCAGGCGAAGGTTGAATGGGTATTGCCGGCCGGATAGACTGTGCCGGCGAGGCTGGAAGGGCGTTTATGAAAGCGGCTGATGTGTTCAGAGTGGGTGCCGGGGCGACGGGCATCATTGCGGTTTGCCTGAGCCTGACGGGTTGCGTCGGCAGCCCGACATACGGCACCGACAAGACGGCGATGGAACAGCTCGTCGACGACGTCGGGTCGGCGGTGTCGATCGGGTCGAACCCGAACAAGAACGCCGGTACCAAGTACAATCCGCGTCCCGCGCTGGTCATGCCGCCGGAAACCGCCAGGAACACGCTTGCCGAGCCGCAGCAGTCGCTCGCCAGCAAGGAAAATCCCGAATGGCTGGAATCGCCTGAAGATGCGCGTGAGCGTCTCGTCGCCGAGGCCGATGCCAACAAGGACAATCCGCGTTACCGCTCGCCGCTGCTCGCAGGCTACGGCACCGCCGGCACGATGACCGAGAGCCAGAAGTGGGCCGCCTTCCGCGAAGCCCGCCAGCTGCAGAAGGGCGCCTATCTCGACCAGCGCCGTTTCCTCTCCGATCCGCCGACCGAGTACCGCCAGGTCGCCTCCGCGACGAACCTCGATGATCTCGGCGAGCCGGAACTCAAGAAGGAAAAGCGCCGCAAGAAGGAAGCGAAGGCCGCCCGCCAGACCTCCTCCTGGTGGATGCCCTTCAATTAAGGGTGCGCTCCCTCACAGTTTCGTCGCATGTCGCAGGCCGGAAACGGCCTGCAGCTCTGTTTGGCCCTTGAGATGTCCATGACCAGCTTCACCATCCGGAATGCCACGCCGGCGGATGTCGGTCCGATCCTCCGCTTCATCACCGAACTTGCGATCTACGAGAAGGCGGAGCACGAGGTCGAGGCGACGGAAGAAAGCCTGACCCGGACGCTCTTCGGACCGGGCGCCGCCACGGGGGCCGCGATCCTCGACGCGGACGGCGTTCCGGCCGGTTTCGCCATCTGGTTCTACAGCTATTCCACCTGGCAGGCCCGCAAGGGCCTCTACCTCGAAGATCTCTACGTCTCGCCGGACCATCGCGGTTCCGGCGCCGGCAAGCTGCTGCTGCGCCATCTTGCGAAAATTGCCGTCGAGGAGGGCTGCGGACGCTTCGAATGGAGCGTCCTCGACTGGAACACGCCGGCGATCCGCGTTTATGAGTCCGTCGGCGCAGAGCCTC